>JAHXHI010000235.1 GCA_025656775.1 gamma proteobacterium symbiont of Bathyaustriella thionipta | reverse complement strand
CTGTGATGTGCACCATGACAGAGACCCACCGTGGTCAAAGAGAAAGCCTCAATTTCATTGGATTTTGAGGCTTTTTTTTTGACTTTTTTCTATATGGCACTTAATGATAAGTAATGCTAATATGAGGTCAATAGATATCAGTCAATAATTATGCTAACAGGAAAATATGGAAGTAATTTTTCGTCTATTTTGGAATATATGTCGTTTAAAGCAGGGACCAGAAACTGTTCCGTCTTCTATAAGTTTATTTCTTACATTATTTATATGTAATTTTATTCTTGAAACTCTTTTAGGGCTAACCGTTTATTCAATCGGTCAATCTATATTCTTAGCTTTTTTTGCAATTCTTTCCCTCTTTGTTTTTATTTTGATATGGTTGGTTTTATTCCGACTTACAAATCGCTACTTACAAACCTTAACCACATTAGTTGGAGTAAGTCTTTTTACCAATTTTATTTGTTTTTTGCCGATATCCATTTTATGGAAAATGGGTGTTTTTGCAGATAGTACCTATGCAATGATAAATTTGCTGCTAATTTTCTGGATTTTGTCTATTTATGCCCATGTTTTTCGTTCAGCCTTAAATATTTCATTTTTTCTTGGTTTTGCCCTCGCTATCACTTATTTTATTACATTTAATACAATTGCTATAAATCTATCTGGAGCTTAATTCTATGCATGTGCATATACTTGGAATCTGCGGCACTTTTATGGGTGGAATTGCACTATTAGCTCGTGCCAATGGTCATAGAGTTACTGGCCAGGATGCTAATGTTTATCCTCCAATGAGTACCCAGCTTGAAGATCAGGGTATTGAACTTATACAGGGGTTTGACTCACAGGAAATAAAACAACTGTCTCCTGATGTGATTATTATTGGCAATGCACTTTCAAGAGGCAATTCAGCTGTTGAATATGTTTTAGAACATAATTTGCATTATACCTCAGGTGCTCAATGGCTTGCTGAAAATATCTTACAGAATCGGTGGGTGTTAGCCGTAGCGGGTACACATGGTAAAACCACCACAAGTAGTATGCTTGTATGGATTCTTGAATATGCAGGCCTTAATCCAGGATTTCTGATTGGTGGTGTACCAGAAAATTTTGGTGTTTCTGCGAGAAATGGCGAGCAACCATTTTTTGTTGTTGAAGCGGATGAATATGATACTGCATTTTTTGATAAGCGTTCTAAGTTTGTTCATTATCATCCTCGAACGGTTATATTAAATAATCTTGAATTTGATCATGCAGATATTTTTGATAACCTTGATGCTATAAAAAAACAATTTCATCATCTGATACGTACGGTACCAGGAAATGGTCTTATAATTTATCCACAAGAGGACACATCCCTGAAGGATGTTCTTTCAATGGGGTGCTGGAGTAACCTGGAACACTATACACAAAATTTAAATATGGATGGTTGGTCTGTTTCCCTTCTCTCAGTCGATGGCTCTAGCTTTGAAGTATTTTTTAATGGTGTCTCACAAGGCATTGTTGAATGGGATCTGGTTGGCCTTCACAATGTGAATAATGCGGTCTTTGCAATTTCAGCAGCACGTCATTCAGGCGTTCCGGTTAAATATGCGATTGAAGCGTTATCTACTTTTAAAAATGTTAAGCGCAGAATGGAAGTAAAAGGTATAAGTAATGGTATTACTGTTTATGATGATTTTGCTCACCACCCAACGGCTATTGCCACAACTATTGATGGCTTAAGGCGTAAAGTTGGTAATAAACAAAGAATTATAGCAATTTTAGAACCACGTTCTAATACCATGAAAATGCAGGTTCATAATCAAACGCTGCCTGACTCTCTCAATCTGGCAGATGAAGTTTTTCTCTATTTACCGGATGAATATGCTGACAAGTTTGATGATATGCTTGAATTGTTGGGAAGCAAAGGCCATGTTTACAATGACATTGAGAATTTAAAGTCAGCAATTGTTGCTGAGGCAAAAAGCACAGATCATCTATTAGTGATGAGTAACGGTGGATTTTGTGGTATCCATCAAAAATTATTAGATAGTCTATAATATAAATGACAGAGACTGAATGAGTGATAGTATTTTATAAATTCGTGCTAAAAATACTATTTTAATTTTTACCAATGGTTCATAAAATGATTAATAGAGTTGTTACTCTTGCTGTTACCGGTGCATCGGGTTCTCCTTATTTTATTAATTTATTAAAAAATCTACTTTTTTCTAATGTAAAAGTAAATCTACTGCTCTCATCTGCTGCAAAGATTGTTATTAAAACTGAATTAAACATTGCTTTACCTGACAATGATGAAGATTTGAAATCCTTTTTCTTAAATTATTTTTCGAGTGATTTGAAACAGGTTGACAGCCTGAATTCACTGCTTAATGTTTATGGAAAAGAAGAATGGACAGCTCCAGTTGCCAGTGGTTCAAGTTCTGCCCATGCTATGGTCGTTTGTCCTTGTTCTATGGGGACGTTATCCGCAATCGCTCAAGGGGCAAGTAACAATTTAATTGAACGTGCTGCTGATGTGATATTAAAAGAACAGCGTCAATTGATTTTGTTGACCAGAGAAATGCCTTTTTCAGCTATCCATCTTGAAAATATGCTCAAATTAAGCCGTATGGGAGTGACCATTATGCCGGCATCTCCAGGTTTTTATCATCAACCCGAATCTATTGATGATTTAGTGAGCTTTGTTGTTGCTAGGATATTAGATCATTTACATATCGAGCATAATCTGGGTATGCGTTGGGGGATTAAATGAAAATCTCAAGTGATAAACCCGTTGTTATTGAAGCATTACCATTATTCCCACTAAAATCTGTATTATTTCCTGAAGGTGCTTTGTCTTTAAAGGTCTTTGAAACTCGATATCTTGATATGTTAAGTCAGTGTGAAAAACTGGGTGGTGGTTTTGGTATCTGTTTAATCAGTGAAGGAAATGAAGTAGGGGTTGCACCGCAAATATTTTCAGTGGGCACACTCGTCAAAATTACTTTTTGGGAGCATCGAAAAGATGGTTTGCTGGGCGTGTCTGTAAAAGGTGAACAAAAATTTAAGGTAATAAAAAAGTATGTTCAAAACAATGAACTGGTAATAGCAGATGTTGAATTATTAGATTTAGAATCAAAACAGATACTACCTGAGCAATATCAGGCAATGGTGAATGTACTTAAAAAGATTTTTTCAGCTTTACAGCATCCCTATATCACATTGGAAAAAAAATATGATGATTCATGTTGGGTTGGTTCACGCTTGAGTGAATTATTACCTATATCAACACTTAAAAAACAGCAATTATTAGAATTATCTGAACCTATGGGACGTCTGGCAATGTTATATGATGAGATGCTCAACCTTGGAATGTTGTCTGAGTGACAGTTAAAGAAACTAATGCTGCGAGAAATAATGCAAGATAAGCAATACTTTTTTTAGTATGAGTTTTTGTAAATCTGGAACGTTTAATCCATAAAAACACGCCAAATGTCACCATTCCTACCAGTAATAGACTCCAGAGCTCTAAGTGAATAAACTTTTCAAATTCGGTGTAACTTAGAGTAAAGGCTTCTCCTATAATTACTCCAGATAAAATATAAGCCGGAGCCCAGAACAAGGCAGAGACAACATTGGTAATAAAAAATAATTTTCCTGACATTCCAAGGCTACCGGCTATGGTAGGAATTACAGCTCTTATTGGCCCAATAAAACGTCCTATAGCGACACTATAAATACCATATTGATGGAAAAAATTTTCTCCCTTTATAAATTCTTGGTGGTATTTGGTATAAATACGTGATTTTCTTAAAGGTTCTTGAAAATAAACACCAATCCAAAAGCTGATATTATCACCAACAACCGCACCAGAAAATGCCCAGAATAATGTAGACCACAGTTCTAAATAACCTGTAGAAATTAGACTACCAATTGCAACTAATGCCATAGAGCCTGGGAAAAAGAAACCGACAAGTAATAGTGTTTCTAAAAAAGCAATTAAAAAAATGATCAGACCGGTATAATTACTTTGTTTAATAAGTTCTGTAAAATCAATTGAGTATAAAAATTCCATTAAAACTTACCCGATGAGTTATTTTTTGATTCCAGTGCCGCTATTAAGCAGCCATAGACAAATAGAAGTTAATAAAATAATAAACCCAACAATGATCAGGATTGCAGTTGATAAACTGGCATCTGATACACCAAGCATTCCCATACGAAATCCATTAACCATATAAAGTACAGGATTAAACAGAGAGATATTACGCCAGAATTCAGGCAGCATTTCTATAGAATAAAAAACACCACCCAGATAAGTCAATGGGGTTAATACAAATGTAGGAACAATTGAAATATCATCAAAACTATTGGCAAAAATTGCGTTAATTAGTCCTGCAAGCGAAAAAAGAGTCGCGGTGAGTATTGCCACCATAAATGTGGTTATATAACTGGCAATTGAAAGTTGGGTAAAAAACAAGGAAACAAGAGTAACAATGAGGCCAACAGTTAAACCCCGTGCAACCCCGCCAGAGATATAACCGGCAATAATAGTGATGTTTGCAATCGGTGAAACTAATAGTTCTTCAATGTGATGATGAAATTTGGTCCCATAAAAAGAGGAGACAACATTTGAGTAAGAATTAGTAATAATTGACATGATAATTAGTCCAGGTACGATATAGTCCATATAACTATAACCATTGATATCACTTAGTTGAGAACCAATTAGCTGACCAAATATTATAAAATAGAGTCCCATTGTGATTGCAGGCGGAATGATGGTTTGTAGCCAGATTCGGGAAAAACGTAGAATTTCTTTAATTAATATAGTCTTATAGGCAGTGATATTATCTTGTAGGTACATCAGTTAATGATCCATTGTGTTTAATTGCCCAGTTATATTCTTTAACTGAAGAATCACGATCTCAAGACAGAGATTATTTTTCTACGATACGTAAAAAAAGTTGTTCAAGACGATTACTTTTATTTCGTATACTAAGCACTTTAATTTGTTGTTTGTTTAATAGATTAAAAAGTGTGTTAACATCTTCATCTTTTTTAATTTCAACCTCAAGGGTTGTTTGATCGATTAAACGGGTGGAATAGTGTTCTAGAGATGGTGCCTTTTTCAGGGGGGCTTGTAAATTTAACACCATACATTCACTATCTAATTCAGAGAGTAATTCTACCATGGCACAATTTTTAATTATTGCGCCCTGATTAATAATAGCAATGTTCTTACAAAGCTGTTCGGCTTCTTCAAGATAATGGGTTGTTAAAATAATTGTTGTTCCCTGCTTATTAATCTCTTGTAAAAAAGCCCACATGCTGCGTCTAATTTCAATATCAACCCCGGCTGTGGGTTCATCAAGAATTAATATTTGAGGCTCATGCATTAAAGCCCGCGCTATCATTAATCGGCGTTTCATTCCACCTGAGAGATCGCGAGCCATTTCTCGGCGTTTGTCCCATAAATCCAGTTGCTTTAAATGTACTTCTGCACGTTTAAAGGCTTCTGGACGTTTAACACCATAGTAGCCTGCTTGATTAACAAGAATTTCTTCAACAGGCTCAAAAACATTAAAGTTAAATTCCTGTGGTACGATACCAAGGCTTTGTTTGGCTTCTCTGGGGAATTGTTTTAAATCATAACCTCGAATTGAAACATGTCCTGAGGTTTTGTTAATGAGAGAGCAAATAATACCAATAATGGTTGATTTTCCAGCACCATTTGGACCCAGTAAAGCAAAAAAATCACCTTTTCTAACGTTAAGATCAATTCCTTTCAGTGCTTCAAAACCATTATTATAGGTTTTTTTAAGCTGGTTAATTTCCAATGCATTCATTTTATTTCGTATATAAAATTTGTTTTGCTTATTGAGTGTCAGAACTGTGCGATTTAGGGTAATTATTCATTGATTTTAGATGCTTATTTATCTAAAGTGAGGTTCTATTTGTGATTTTTCAAGTAAAAATGGATTCTATGCGTTTAACCAAGCCTTGTCGGCTTATGTTAATAGGAGATATTGTATTTTACTAAGTATTTAGTAATGTTAAAACTTTTTACATTGTCTTACCATAAATTAAGATGGCAAGAATGGATAACAATGACATCAAACACTTCTAAAATAAAAAAAACAATCTATCTGAGTCTTAAGTGGAAGGTGATTTTAGGCATCAGCCTGGTGTTAATTATTGTTAATGTTGCAGTATCGCTGTTTACTCACAATCAGATTCAATCACAGTTTGAACAAAACCGCCTGCAAACACATCAAACTTATAAAAGAGAGTTTGATGGTTTAGTAAACAATAGTTTTGATAGGATGAGACAATTGTCCTATTTAATTCCATTACTAAAAGTAACCACATCTCCTGAAGAAGGGGCATTAAATACAAAAGACGCATCAGGCACTTTTAAAAAATTTAAAAACTCATTTCCCCGACAACTTCAACAAATTATTAAGCAACATGTTTCAACTTTACAGATAGAGTATGGTTTAAATAGTCTTTATTATTTTCAGGACACAGAGCAACCTCTGGTTGCCTGGAATGGCCAGAAACTTCCAGGTACTGTCAACGAAATGCTTAAAAAAAGTCTAACATCAGAGCAACCTGAAAGTTTACTGGAATGTCGTGAAGAATGTAACTTGTATACGATTACCCCACTTCTACATGATAATGGTGAGACAGGTCTTTTGCTGCTTGGGGCTTCATTAACTGATCTGGTGGTTGAGTTTGCCATTATTTCTCATGCAGATATAGGTATCGTTGATAAGGGGAACATGTTATCAAATAAACTTACAGCTGACTCAACCTATTTAAATAACTGGAATGCAAGATTATTAGCAGTCAGTAATGCTTCTGAACAACGTGATTTAATGGAACGTTTTTCTCAACGTTATAGTTTACAGCAGTCCCTGACAATGACTCAGCAGATCCAGTTACTTGAAAAAACCTACGAAGTTTTATTAGTTCCTTTAAATGATACCACACAGGAACAAACAACAATTATTCTGGTTATCAGTGATATATCTGAGTCATTAGCAGCAATTAAAACCGTCACTTTAAGAACTTTCTATACGGGTTTATTTGGGCTGTTAATCTCTGAAATATTATTGTTCACAATTCTCTGGTTTCCAATGCGTGATATTAATCGAATTGTAACAGTATTGCCTTTGTTTGCTCAAAATGCCTATAGCAATATTCGGGAAAACCTTTTTAGCTTTTCTGATAAAACATTTATCAATGATGAAATTGACCTGTTATCCAATTCTGTTGTTGATCTGTCACTGCAATTAGAGAGGGGTGCAGGTCTTCTTGTGATATATAAAACAACAACTTAATATCAAAAAGAAGTGTTTTCGTGAAAAATTATCGGCTAGATATTGAA
>JAHXHI010000106.1 GCA_025656775.1 gamma proteobacterium symbiont of Bathyaustriella thionipta | reverse complement strand
AAACTGGCTGCATGACAGCAGAAATGATGATGGATATTATATATCTTATTTTTTAATTGTGTTGTCTTGACAGTGGGGTCCACTATATTGACCCCACCGAAAAAGAATGGGGTAAGCACTTTATGTCTGCTATCAATCAAACAACATCCGTATTTATTTTCGAGTCCATTTGCCATTTCTTTTCTGATACATCCAGCCGGACGAGATTTTATTAATCCATGTTTTACTGAATGTTTTTTGAATATCAGCCTGCCATTCAGGATGACCATTGGCATTAGCAATTTCTGAATAAAGAGCCTTTCTATCATTATTTTCAGCTTTAATGAGTTTATTGACAGATGATTTCTGTTTTACAGACAGACCTTTATTACTCACACTGGCAATTAGGCCGTCATTAGTAAAACCAACAGCCCCGGATTTATAATACTTTGACAGTTTTGCCTGACGTTTTTCCATTCTCTTACGAATAGAACGAATTTTTGGGGAATCAATTGAAATATCAGCCTGCCCTGCTTCTGCGACCGGGATAACAAAATTAATAACGGCTAACAATGATTTCTCAGTGAAATGCAGCTTTTGTTTAAAATTGCCTTGATCGTTTTCTGTTTTTTTCTCTTCTATAACGGCAGGTTCTTGCGAATGCAATACATCATCGACAATCTGTTCGGCTATTTTCTCAGCAGCGGCGGCAGGAAAGTAAATATTAATAGTGACACAGGAAATTAAGGTTAGACTAATCAGTATGGCTGACAGCAATTGATCAAAATGAAATTTTTTAAGAGATAGTATATTCGTTGTCATAAGTTTCACCATTAGATAAATTAAATCGGTTTTAAGAGCCTGTTATAGCATTGAGTTTAGGTAATTATGACTTAATCAGTCTGAATCAACACTGAATAGTCGTATAATTTTACTGAATTACAGCCTCATTTGCTTGTTGTATTGCTTTTAGACGACTAATCAGTACATGCCAATTAACCTTGCGTTGATAGCCCATTACATCAATTCTTGGTATCCCCCCGCCTTTAACGATATAGTAAGCGTTACCTTTTGCTTCAACTCCAGACATAAGGCAGGTATTATTCTTAAGTTTACAGCTTAACCCCAGTTTGTCATAGCGAAAGGTTTCAAAAAAACTTAAAAAGCTGCGTGATAACAATCCTGATGCACCACCGAGACTTGAAAGATTATCAATGGCCCTCTGGCTGATTTTATGACTACTTTTATCATTTTCTGGTGTTTTTATATAGGCATCAAAGGCAATTGGCTGCCATGCGCTAAGTTCAAGCTGTGATAATTTACCTTCTACCCTGCCTCGAATTTCTCCAAAATTATAGGTTTTCGTTAACGATTTAAGATTAAGATTATTAAAGTCGATATTGGCAGTTAGTTGAGCATAATCTTTCAGTGGTTCAATGATATTGAGATCTTTAACGATAATTGTGCCGTCAAAAACCTGAAGCATAATCGCACCACCCACTTTAAGAAATTTTTCGTTATACGTGGTTGATGGAATAACGCCAGACAAATGACCATCAAGCAATGGCCAATCAAAATGTGAGGACAATAGCTCTAATGAAATGGGTTTAATAAAACCATCCATAGTCAGCGTTAAGCCATTATCAGGGGATAGGGATTTATTATTTAACTGATAGTTTTCGGGCATATGCTCAAAAAATTGAGTTATTTCAAAATTATTAAGATGCAGAGCACCATCAAATAATGGGATATCCACTTCTTTTTCAAGCTTTAAGTAATCATGATGTGTTATAAAATTCAGCTTGACTTGATTCATAGGTAGTTGGTTAAGAGTTAATTCCTGCCAGGAAAGCTGACTCGGTATCACAGGTAATTTATTTTGATTATAATTATTCCAGTAAATAGTACCATTTAAATCATTTAATGAAAATTGATCATTAAATGCAGCATTAAATTGAATAAAGTGTGCGTTGAGTTCAAGGTTTTCTTTATTTTTATGAATCGCCCCCTTAAAAGCCCCCTTAAACTTAAGTCCTTCATTGTCAGTATCTGCAAAAATATTCGTTAGGTAGACCTGATTGGATCTATCTAAATCAAAGAAATCTATTTCTGCATCCACTGTTACAAATTTTAAGCCCTGGTTTAAATCAATTTTTCCACTGGATTTTAAGTCAACGATATTTTGGGATGTAAAATTGAAATGGGAAAAATTAATCGTTTGATCATTTGAAAAGAATGCAAACCGGGTTGTTATTTTTTCATCGCCATTGGGAACAATATACATATCATTTTGAAATATTTCACCTTTTACTTTGTCAATTTCAACAGCTATCTGATAGATATTAGAAGGTAGCACAAGTGATGAGTTTTTTAAGGCCTGAATCAGATCGACTTTTATTCTGAGTGATAATTGATCAGCCATATTTTCATCATACTGATATTGAACTTGATTTAAGCGACCTGTTAAGTTTCCAGATTGTATCCATGCGGTATTCTGATTGGCGCTTGAAGCAATAAAGCCTGATGCATTGGCAGTAAAATTCAGAACACCTTCTGTATTATTAAGTAACTCTTCATTGATTGTTGTATTTTTAAACAGGTAATGATGGAGATAGGGTTTTAGATCGTTAAACTGAACATTACTGACAATAAGATTGGATTGCCACTTGTGCTCATTGATCTGTGCCTGTAAAGCAATTTTACCCATCCCAGGCTTAATATTCTCCAGGCTGAATTTAAGTTCAGAAGTTAATGCATTATAAGTCAATGAAAAGGGTATATTGCTTAGCTCAGGTCCAAATAATCCCTTAAATAAAAGCTGACCCTTTTGACAACTAATAAGCCTGTTTTCAATGATAAGGTCTGGGCAGGTTATTTTTAGATTGGTTATTTTCTGATAAGGCCTGGGTAAATCAAGCCTGGACAGGTCAACCTTCAATGCAACGGGGGTAGCAGCCAGATCAAGTTCAATATTTAATTGATCAAGTTTCAGATATTTTAGAAAATCAGAAGCAGAATCTTGTGCTGATAGAGAATTTCTATTAGAGGTTTGAGGTAAATCTTGAGAAATTAACGGTTCCATTAGTTCTAATTGATCAAATGAAATCTGAATTGAACTAATGGAAAAAGAAAAGCGAGTGAATAACAGACAAGTTAGAAAAACAACGAAAACAAAAAATAACCTTCTTGCCTGATGAAGAGTCATAGCTATTGTTTCAAGTTAGAACAGCTTACGAATAAATGATAGTGCAGGCGTTTCATCAGGCAGGAAATACACCCGTTGACAAATATCGGTCACCACGGTCACAGATAATCGCTACAATTGTGGCATTTTCAACCTTTTCTGATAGCTTTAGCGCTGCTGCTACCGCACCACCTGAAGACACGCCTGCAAATATACCTTCTTGAGAAGCAAGTGCCCTGACTGTATTCTCTGCTTCATCCTGGTTCACATCAAGCAATTGATCAACTTCATCTGCATGATATATTTTTGGTAAATATTCTTCCGGCCAGCGACGAATACCGGGAATCTGTGAGCCTTCTTCTGGCTGAACACCCACAATTTGAATGGCAGGATTTTTTTCTTTTAAGAAACGGGCTGTGCCCATAATGGTACCGGTTGTTCCCATAGCACTGACAAAATGAGTCACTTCGCCTCCGGTATCACGCCAGATTTCTGGTCCAGTTCCAAGATAATGTGAAACTGGATTGTCAGAATTAGAGAATTGATCTAATACGACACCCTCGCCTTTTTCTTCCATTTGTCTCGATAAGTCAATTGCCGCTTCCATACTGCCTTCTGCTGGCGTCAACACAATTTCTGCGCCGAAAGCTTTCATGACGCCACGTCGCTCTTCACTCATATTATCGGGCATAATTAAAATCATTTTGTAGCCTTTCATAGCCGCTGCCATCGCCAGTGCAATACCGGTATTACCACTGGTTGCTTCTATGAGTGTATCACCAGCTTTTATATCACCACGCTGTTCAGCTCGGCTAATCATACTTAATGCCGGTCTGTCCTTAACTGAACCTGCAGGATTATTGCCTTCAAGCTTTACCAGAATTTGATTGCTGGTGTCTCCAGGCAAGCGTTGTAGTTTAACAAGTGGTGTATTACCGACAAATTGTTCAATAGATGGATAATTCATTATATTCCGATTTTAATAAAAGGTACGTTTAAATATAAACCTATTTTAGCGCTTTATGCTATATTCATACAATAAAGAGATTCTATTGAAAATGAAACTTAGGAAAAATAATGTCTGATAACTTGGCCGTTCTGGATAAAAATAAAGCGCTACAGCGCGTTTCTGGTAATGAGAAACTTGCTGATGATTTATTGATTATGTTATTAAAAGAATTACCTGGATACATTCAGGGTATAAAAAAAGAACTGGAAAGCGGTAATAAAGAAGAATTACGAAAAATTATCCATAAAATGCATGGTGGTCTAAGTTATGTGGGTGCTCCCGCATTAAAAGATATTGTCAGCAGAACTGATCTTGAATTATTTGATCTCAGTGATGAACAGTTAGAGAAAAATATTACACTCATTTATAAAGAAATTAATCGGGTCTTAGAAGCAGGAAAATATAACAGTACTACCACCTGAAAAAATGGCTGTTTTATTTATCGGGCAAAGCCATTTAACAGTTCAATTTTCCAATGGACTGTGCCAGTATTTATGACAGCAAGTACAGCCTCATCATCCAATAAAAAATAACTTTCAACAGGTTCAGTTTGCCGTGCCGGCGTTCTGGTTTTAATCGTGTGATATTTTTCTGAAATCAACTGACAATTCTTATAATCACTGCTCTTTACTGCATCACAATTGAGGAAAGAGAGCTTCAGTCGAATGGATTGGAGACGATACTTCTCAGATTTATTGTTTAGCTGAGCAGTCAGTTTATAGTAATTTCCATAGGCTAATGTATGCTGGATATCAGTTAATTCAATTTGTTCCAATGGGATGAGATTTTTTTTGTTTTCAACACGATTATCTTTTTGAAAATAAAGGAAAGTTGATGCCACTATCATTAATACTGCCAGAGCTATCATGATTTCGCCAAAAACTGGTTTTTTTATTGTGATAAAAGCTAACAGAAAAATAACTAATAAAGCAACAACAACACCAATCACAAACCCCATTTAGAACTCCATTTTTTATAGTATTTTATTCATTTGATAAACTCACACGACGTTGTTGAACAGCATTGGAGAGTTTAGTTAATACCTCAAAACTGTCTTCCCAATTAATACATGCATCAGTAATACTTTGCCCATAAACAAGATCATCTTTATTTGAACAATTCTGACGATCTTCAACGAGATTACTTTCAATCATAGCACCAATAATACGCTTGTCACCTTCGGCAATTTGTTGAGACACATTTTCTGCTACATCGATTTGTTTATTAAATTGTTTCTGACTATTTGCATGACTGAAATCAATCATTAGATTAGGGGTTGTATTTGAATCCTGCAATTCGGTGGATACTGATTCCACATGAGTCGCATCATAGTTAGGTTCCGTGCCTCCACGCAGGATGATATGGCAATCTTCATTGCCAGAAGTAGTGAAAATTGCTGACTTTCCTTGCTTGGTGACTGATAAAAACACATGAGGACGACTTGCTGAGGCAATTGCGTCAATTGCAACACGTACTCCGCCATCAGTGGCATTTTTAAATCCTACAGGACAGGACAGACCTGAAGCTAATTCTCTGTGTACCTGACTTTCAGTGGTACGAGCACCAATAGCTCCCCAACTAATCAGATCAGCAACATATTGAGGTGAAATCAAATCAAGGAATTCAGTGGCTGTTGGAACACCCAGATCATTAACACTGACCAATAATTCACGAGCAATACCCAGTCCCTTATTAATTTGAAAAGAGCCGTCTAACTCAGGATCATTAATTAACCCCTTCCAGCCAACAGTCGTACGTGGTTTTTCAAAATAAACACGCATTATAATTAATAAATTATCCTGAAGTTTTTCACGAGCAGTTTTAATCAGGTGTGCATATTCCTTAGCTGCTTGCACATCATGAATTGAGCAAGGACCAATAATAACAATTAACCGGTCATCTTCACCGTTAAGAATATTGTGGATTTCACGACGTGTGTTATCGACAGTATTTTGTGCATTTTCTGTACTAAGAAATTGTTTATGTATTACTTCAGGTGCAATTACTTCACTCATACCACGAATACGTAAATCATCTGTTTCAACTGTCATGCCAAATTCCAACACATTAACTACAAAGCTAATTATTTAAGGGTTAATAAAGGGTAAATTTATATCAAAATAGAAGTTTTAGAGTTGATAAATTATAGCACACTCAAAATTCAAGATTAAAAAAACGGGTGCTTTTTAGTAAAAAACCGGCAATACACCGGTTTCACAATTAATTAATATGATTAAGCAAATAAATAATATTATTTTGCTGACACAACCTTATCACCTGCTTTGATCCAATTTTTTATACCACGTTGCAAATGATAAACCTGTTGGTATCCCAGTTTTTTATTGAGAAAATTTGATACTTGCCCTGTTCTGTTACCTGAACGACATATCAAAATAAATTTCTGATTTTTTTTAGCTATTTTATCAAGATCAGCCAACCACTTTTCCATATCATAATTTCCACGTGCATCAAAGAAGGTAAGAAGGTGACTCCCTTTAATAACGCCAGTGGATTGCCATTCATCTGCTCTGCGTATGTCAATAAGAGGTACGTTTTCATCCATTAGCTTCTTTAACTGTGCATTACTCAGTTGACCAACCTCTGCTGAAACGGTTGACATAAAAGAAACCAGGAAGACAAATAGTAAAAAAACAAGACGAGATTTTATCAGGTGATACATATACAGAAATCCATATTCAAAAAAGAATCACTATTTTACCATACACTAATATTTTTTAGCAAAATAAGATAATGTCTTTAAATAAAAAATAAAATGAAACGAGATCTAAATAAACACAATGAAAAAGGAATTTTCATTGTGTTAAATTTAAAAAATAAGCAGTTTACTTAACCTGACACATCTCAGCTTCAGACTTAATACCTAATTTTTTAAATACAAATTTTGGTGGGCAAAATCCAGTAAAGGTACTTTGCAGCATATTTACACCAACAAATAAGGTAAACCATTGCCAGTAACCATTTGGAAATGCCAAATCAAGCAGTGTGCTGGCAATGACCATAGTGCTGGCTAATAAAAACAGGGCGCGTTCAAGTGACATAAAGCTGTACTCCAGTAAAAATTAATATAATTATGTTAATTTGCTTATTATATCATAACTATATTATAATACTATTATATGCAGCTTCCATTTTTTTAGTGCTCTATAGTGGACCCCACTGTCAAGACAACACAATTAAAAAATAAGATATATAATATCCATCATCATTTCTGCTGTCATGCAGCCAGTTTT
>JAHXHI010000364.1 GCA_025656775.1 gamma proteobacterium symbiont of Bathyaustriella thionipta | reverse complement strand
TACGGTGGAAAAACTGGAAGAGTTGCTTCCCTGGAATTTTAAAAATCAGCATTAGATAAAGTCAAGAACGCTGCTCATTAAGCGTTTACTGAACAATTACCAGAAGTCGGTGATGCAGAAAAACCCAAGCTGATACTTTTTTTTGATGAAGCCCACTTATTATTTGATCGCGCCCCCCGCTCTCTTATTGATAAAATTGAACAAATAGTTCGCCTCATTCGCTCCAAAGGTGTTGGCGTGTATTTTGTTAGTCAAAGCCCTTTAGATATCCCAGAAGATATTATGGGACAGCTGGGCACAAAAATTCAACATGCTTTACGTGCTTTTACACCAAAAGATAAGAAAAACGTAAAATTAGTGGCCGATACCTTCAGGGAAAATCCTGGACTAAATACACGTAAAGTGATCACGGAATTAAAAACCGGAGAAGCACTTGTTTCTGTGCTTGATGATAATGGTGCACCAACACCCGTTGAACGTATTTTAATTTGCCCTCCATCATCACGCATAGGCCCGTTGAATTCTGCGGAACGACAGGAAATCATAAACCCTTCACCAATGAAAGGACGCTATGATGATATTATAGATCGTGAATCAGCGTATGAAATATTAAAAGAACGTGCTCAAAATCAAATGGAAGAAAAAATACAGGAAAGAGAAGTAAAAACAGCTAAAAAATCACGCACATCAAACCGTCAAAGCTATACTGAATCAATTACAAAAAGCGTCCTGCGTTCCGTGGGCAGTTCATTAGGTCGTCAGATTGTACGTGGTATTATGAAAACATTATTAGGAAAATAAGTTGTAGGCTCTGGTAAAGCAAAGAGTGATAAGATAGGCTTCAGGAGAAACCATCAGACTTAATTAAGACTGTTGAAATTTTAAATCAATGACCAATATCAAATTTGATAATGGTCACTTAATTCAGTCTATACCTAGAAGTCGCCCTCTGCAGCACGCTCCATAATTTCAAGAATGATTTTCTTTACATTTTCTGCTTCAGCTTTTAATGCCGGAGGTAATGGTTTTCCACCATGAATCATAAGATCCATATTTAGAGTATATAACCATAGCTTACCTGTTTTATCTTCAACAAGAGTAATACGACAAGGCAAGTATGCAGAAAAGGCATCATTATGCTCAAGCATTTGAGCGGCAGTTAAAGAGTTGCAAAACAGAAATATTTTTACAAAACGAAATGGTTTTTCAGATTTGGCAGCAATATCTTTGGAAAGTGGTAATTCACCTACATTAGATATATTCAATTCATTAGCAATATTTTTTAAACTTTTTTCAATATCTTCAGGAGTAAGCCCTTCTTCAACTGGAAAACGCCAGACAGTAGCACTGGCAGCATCTTTAGTCTCTAATATATTAGTAAAAAGCTCCATGTAAGTATCAGCTGCACCTGGATCAAATTCACTCAGGATGTTTTTTACGTTCATGTACAGAACGCCGGTTGCAATAATTGCCACCAGGCCAACTAAGGCAAGGATATTTTTAAACAAAATAATTCTCCAGTTTTGGTTTGGTTTGGTTTTTTAAGTTGTAAATATAATAACCTGACGAATCAAACTATTAAGGTGTATCATCCTGATAAATGCTATCGATTCAATTTTTTTGAATTTTCTTATTATTTGGGTAATATATCACAAATTATAGTTTTTAATAGTTTTTCGTGATTTTTATTAGCGCTTTTTGTTTTATTGAGGTTAATTATGCGTCAGATTTTCTTCATCAATATCTTTAAAAAGAGAGGCCGTGAGTAAGTTTTGTGTGTATATTTCTCTTGGTCTATTAAAAACATCATTTGTTTCACCTGTTTCAATAATTTTGCCTTCTTTCATCACCATAATTCGATGTGCTACAGCCTCAATTACTTTTAGATCGTGAGTGATAAATAGATATGAAATTTTATGACGTTCCTGTAATTCTCTTAATAAGACTAAAACCTGTTTCTGTACAGAAACATCCAATGCACTGGTGGGTTCGTCTAATAAAATCAGTTTAGGTTCAAGGATAACCACGCGGGCGATAGCAATACGCTGTCGTTGACCACCGGAAAATTCATGGGGGTAACGCCATAAAATATCTTGTTCCAAGCCAACTTCAAGAAGTACTTTTTGAATTTTTTCCCTACGCTGTTCTTTATCCAGGTGTGGAAAGTGAATCTGTAACCCTTCGCCAACAATCTGTTCAATTGTCATTCTTGGTGATAACGACGAATAAGGATCTTGAAATACAACCTGAAATTCTTTACGTAAAGGACGAAGAGCCGCATGTTTTAAGTGATCGATCTGTTGTTGATCAAAATAAATGTCACCAGAGCAATTTTCAAGTTTGAGTAAACAGCGACCTAAGGTTGATTTGCCTGAACCTGATTCGCCAACGATGCCCAGTGTTTCACCTTCTCTAAGAACCAGATCAATATTATCTACAGCCTTAATTGTATTCGTAATCCGGTGAATAAATCCCTTTGTGCTTGAAAAGTGACACATTAAGTGATGTCCTGAAAGTAACTCTTTATTTCCACGTAATGCTAAGGTCTCATTTTCAGGAATAATCCGTTCGGGTTCACTATTGAGTAGTTTAATGGTGTAGGGATGTTGTGGGGCATCAAATAAATAGTCTACCCTTCCCTGTTCAACAATATTGCCTTCCTGCATCACACAGACATTATCCGCAAAACGCTTAACCAGATTAAGATCGTGGGTGATCATTAATACCGCCATAGAAAACTCTTTTTTAAGCTTTTCGAGTAAGAGTAAAATTTGCAGCTGAACAGTCACATCTAATGCTGTTGTTGGTTCATCTGCGATGAGCAGTTTTGGCTCACAGGCAAGTGCCATTGAAATCATCATGCGCTGACGTTGTCCACCTGATAAAAGATGAGGAAATGCGTTAAAACGGTGATGCGGTTCTGGAATTCCAGTGAGTTCCATTAATTCAATGGTTCGTTTTTTTGCTGCGGGTTTGCTCATCCCTTTATGGATCAGCAGCGGCTCCATAATTTGATCACCGACAGTAAAAGTTGGATTTAACGAGGTCATGGGTTCTTGAAAAATCATCGAAATTTCACTACCGCGAACCGCTTTTATACTATTTTCATCAGCACCCAGTAAATTTTTTCCTAGAAAAGAAATTGAACCCGATGTATAGTTCACTTTTTCTTCGTCATGTAAGCGTAATATTGACATAGCAGTAACAGATTTTCCAGAGCCTGATTCACCAACAAGCGCCATGGTTTCACCCGCAGCCACTGAAAAATTAATATCACGAACCACATTAACGCTTCCGGCTAGTGTATCAAAATCGACATTCAGATCTTTGATATCTAGAATACTACTTTGTTTCATCATTTTATTGAATTATCCACGTCTGGTGTCCAGTGCCTCACGCAATGCTTCACCTATAAAAATTAATAATACGAGAGTACCTACTAATACAGAAAATGTAGTCATAGAGAGCCACCAGGCATCAATATTATCTTTACCTTGAGACAATAATTCTCCCAGACTTGGAGTAGATGGGGGTACACCGAGCCCTAGATAATCTAAACTGGTTAGTGCTAAAATCGCCCCGCTGATGCGAAACGGCAAGAATGTTAGAACCGGAACCATGCTATTAGGCAACAAATGCTTAAACATAATTCCCGCATTTGAAACACCCATTGAGCGAGCTGCCTGGACATAATCAAGATTCCGTCCACGTAAGAATTCGGCCCTGACATAATCAGATAACCCCATCCAGCCGAACATAGATAAAAGAATAATTAATAAGCCTATACTGGGTTTAAAAATAGAAGCAAATATAATGAGCAAATAGAGTTCAGGCATTGAACTCCATATTTCAATAAGTCGTTGAGTCACCAAATCTACTTTACCCACAAAATAGCCCTGAATACTACCGACAATAATACCGATAACCACACCTATTGCAGTCAAAACAAGCGCAAAAAGAACGGATAGGCGAAAGCCATAAATCAAACGTGCCAGTACATCCCTGCCCCGATCATCAGTACCTAAAAAATTTTGTTCTGAGGGTTTTGCAGGGTTGGGTAAATCTGCAAAATAGTTTATGGAATCATAACGATAATTATTGACAGGATAAATGGCCCAATTATTATTAGCGGTAATTTTATCTTTAATATAGGGATCGTTGTAATCCGTCATAGTGACAAAATCACCTCCAAAAGTAGTTTCAGGATAGTCATTCAAGAGTGGATAGTAATAGCGCTGCTCATATTGAATCAGTAATGGTTTGTCATTACTTATCAACTCAGCAAATAAGCTGATAACAAAAATCAGAGTAAAAATCCATAAAGAAAAATAACCGCGTCGATTATTTTTAAAACGCATCCAGGCCCGTTGCCAGGGTGATAGATTAATTAATTGTTCGCTGCGTTGATTGGTTGATGTTTTGTTTATCATATCCATTCTCTCCTAATGGGCTTTAGCAGAGTCAAATTTAACGCGTGGATCAATTAAAACATATGACAAATCGGTAATGAGTTTAGTGAACAAGCCTAATAAGGTAAATAAAAAAAGTGAACCTAACACTACAGGATAATCACGTCGAACAATGGATTCATAAGATAACAGCCCCAAACCATCCAGTGAAAAAATAGTTTCTATTAGTAAACTTCCAGCAAAAAATGCCGCAAGGAAACTGGCAGGAAAACCAGTGACTAAAGGAATCAAAGCATTCCTGAACACATGTTTATATAATACTTGATTACTGCTTAAGCCTTTAGCTTTAGCTGTTACCACATAATTTTTGCGTATTTCTTCTAGGAAGCTATTTTTTGTCAGCATGGTCATGACAGCGAAACTACCAATCACAGAAGAAATAATGGGTAATACCATATGCCATAAGTAGTCGGTAGTTTTACCAAACCAGCTGAGTTGCTCCCAATTATCAGAAGTCAGTCCTTTGAGCGGAAAAACATCAAAAAAACTACCGCCGCCGAATAAAACCAGCAGTAAAATCGCCAGTACAAATCCAGGTATAGCATAACCCACTAAGACAATAGTACTTGAAATGACATCAAAGCGTGTGCCATCTTTAACTGCTTTAGCAATCCCCAGAGGAATACAGGTCAGATAAGTAATAAAAAAAGTCCACATACCCAAACTGATTGAAACCGGTAGTTTATCGACAATTAATTCCGTTACAGATTGATGATGATGATAGCTGTCCCCAAAATCAAAGCGAATATAATTAGACATCATGGTAAAAAAGCGTTCTGTAGGTGGTTTATCAAAACCATAAAGCGCTTTAATTTCATCCAGGCGTTCTTTATCTATACCCTCAGCACCACGATAAAGTTCACTGGCGGTACTGCCCGCCTCGGTCATTTGATCCTGTCCAGTCAGTTGCGCAACCAATTGCTCAACAGGTCCTCCAGGCACAAACTGGGTAATGACAAAGGTAATGAGCATGACACCAAACAAAGTAGGTATCATGAGTAATAGTCGTTTAAATATATAATAAAACATAAGGTGTAACTTTTATAAGCCTACTTCTTTTTTGAAGATAAGTTGAGTTTGCGATATTCTGGTTTGAACCACCATGTTGAAAGCATCCACCCTTCAGCTGAAAAATAATCCGGTAATGTTTGTGGAAATTCAAATTTGTCCCAGTAAGCAATACGATGGGTTGAAATATACCAATGTGGAACCAAATAAAATTCACTTAAAAGAACTCTATCCATAGCACGGGTAATGGCAATGATTTCCTGTCTATCTTTAGTGTTACTCAATTGTTCTAATAACGCATCAATAGCTGGATTTTTTATACCCGGATAATTCGCAGAACCATCAACATCGGCCGTTTTTGAATGCCAGCGACTTTCTAATTCATTACCTGGTACCTGACTTTGAGGATAACTGGACACAATCATATCAAAATCCTTGGTTTCAACCTTACGCTTATATAAGGCAAAATCAACAGTACGATAATTCATAATAATACCAAGCTTTTTTAAATTACGTGCATATGATGCGGCAATCCGTTCAAAAGCTTTTTGTGACAAAACTAAATCAAAGGTAAATGCTTTACCATCACTATTTCTCAAAGCACCATTGTTATATTCCCACCCAGCTGATTTGAGCAGCTTAATAGCCTGTCTTAAATTATTACGCAGTGAGGATGGCTTGCAGGTAACAGGAGGCGTCCAAGCATTTTCAAAAACGCTTGTTGCAAGATGCTCTTTAAATGGTAGCAGCAATTCATACTCTCGTTGAGATATGGCTCCCCTGGCTGCTAACTCCGTATTACTAAAATAACTGTCATTACGCTGATACTGATTATAAAACAACATACGATTTGCCCATTCAAAATCATAGGCCAGAACCAATGCTTCACGTACTCTTTTATCATTAAAAAGTGGTTTACGGGTATTTAAGACAAATCCTTGAATACCCACACTATTACTATGTGGAATATTATTTTTTATAATTTCTTTGTTTTTAAAAACACGACCTGTATAGTCCCGTGCCCACATTTTTGAGTTGTATTCATGACGAAAGTCATATTCTCCAGCCTTCATTGCTTCGAGTGCAATCGTGCTGTCACGAAAATATTTATAAACTACTTCATCAAAGTTAAACATACCTTTACGGATACCTGATTCAGCTGCCCAATAATCAGGATTACGCTTAAATTTAAGTTGCTTACCGGTATCATAACTATCAAGCACATAAGGCCCGCTGCCAATAGGTATTTTCATGGCTGTGTCTTTAAAATCAAGGTCACCAACCCAGTGTCTGGGAAATATTGACAGGTAACTATTGAGTAACATGGGTAACTTGGGATTTTTAACTTTAAAATTAAAGCGAATAGTGTGTGTATCAATAATCTCTGCATCACTAATATCACCCAGAGTAATCTTATACGCTGGATGTACGTGTTTATCTTGCATCAGTGTATCAAAGGAAAATTTAATATCTTCAACCGTAACAGAGGTTCCATCGGAAAATTGGGCCTTAGTATTAATATGATAAGTAACGGATAAACCATCTTCAGCCACTTTTATATCATCTGCAATTAAACCATAAAATGTATAGGGTTCATCCAGACTCTGCTCCATTAAAGTCTCAATAATCAAGCCTTCAATTCCATCGGCAGCTACACCTTTAAGAAGAAACGGGTTAAGACGGTCAAATGTTCGAGAGCCATTGAGATCAAGGCGTCCACCTTTTGGTGCATCGGGATTTACATAGTCAAAATGTGAAAAATTTTTATTATATTTGGGAGTATATCCATAAGCAATAGCATAATCAGAAACAGCTAATTTACTAATAGAAAGCAGGCAGAAAAACACAATATAAAGAGTGCTATTTTGAACAATAGAAATTTTGTAACTATTCAGCATGATTTTTAATCTCAGATAAAATCAGGTAACTTTTTATCAAATAACAATTCCAATGCAAGACTTGAACTTA
>JAHXHI010000209.1 GCA_025656775.1 gamma proteobacterium symbiont of Bathyaustriella thionipta | reverse complement strand
AGATTGTAACTTAAATTCCTGGGTATATCTTACCATTTTTGTCTCCTAATACTAAATTTTTCAGGCGACAGGTATGTTGACATAGGGGGTAAAGAAGCCAGAAATATTATCAAAATGGCAGATACTTTATCTGCTTATTTAAAATGCCGTTATGAAATAAATAATGGCAATAAGGAATTTTCTATTGCCATTCAAGATATTACAAAGAAACTGGAAGATTTTCAGGCACCGGAAATTGCTTATTTTATGGATGTCTTTGTCTCATCGTATGACTTGACGCTGGATGATCTTTTGTCGAAAGAGCATTAATAGTCATCAAATACTTAAATTTTCACTTATTATTGAGTTTCAACAACTGTTGAAATGCTCGAATTAAGTGAAATTATGTTGATTTGGATGAAATTTGAGCAATTTTAGCAAAAATATATACAAATATATAACCTTAGGTTACAATATAAATGTAGATGTATGAACGGAACTGCTTCGGCAGTGCATCTTCCCCGCCAAGCCAAGTTCGTCTTGATTTGGTCTTTACCCAAGTGTAAAGATAACCAAGAGGCCCGATTTAAAGAAAGCCCCTATTAAGGGGCTTTTTTTATTTATTTAGGAACGACTATTTTTCTTCCTTTCTGGATATTGTGCGCTAGAATCACAAACCTAATAGGTTTCTTCTTCTTGTGGCCACTTCGATGCTCCCCGTCTCTGGAATAAGCACTCTGAATATACAAATTTAGAATTTTTTTCCCACGTGACAGCGTGAAATAAATTTCATACTCAATTTTGTTATTTTTCTGATCCAGTAATTCAATAATAAAATAGTTGTCATGTCCTGTGTGAAAACATTTCTTTCGACCAATATCTTCTATAATATCCCTTAGGTTTTTTGATAGTTCATAGCGTCTAAAATCAAAAACTCGAACTTCACGATTATCCCGATACAATAAATCTGTATCAATTTGTTCCTGGCCTTTTTCGCTTTTAGTAAAACAATGCAAGCTGAAAAAAACTTGGACGTTATATTCTCTTTTAGGCTGGGTATTCGTTGCATCTTGAGTCACCATCATATTGAAAGGGTGCAGATGACTCAAGTCATAGGTCTGACCTTTGTAAACAAAAGGTGCCCAGTTAATCATGATTTTCCTCTTCTTGTGCGAGCATCATCTTCATTCCGTTCTTTTTTCGTTTTAATGCTTTCAATGGCCAGTTTATTTAAGTTTTTGACCAAATTAGATAAATCGTATTCATTGCTTGTCTGGCCTCCCCCAACACTTTTACCATTAAAACGAGATTTTCTTTCAATAATACCTTTTTCTTCAAGGCCTCTAATATGTCTCTGTACCGTACTGGCATCTTTGCCTATAATCTCAGCAATTGTTTTCTTAGAAGGATAAGGATTATTATTTTTGTCCCACCAGTGCTTAATCAGGATAAGTAGAATGTTCATATCAACAGAATCAATCCCCAACGTCTGCTGCCGTTCAATTAAAATATTAGGAACTCCTGCCCAGCCTAAAGAATAGGTTTTTGCACCCCATTTTTTCTTAAATTCAGATTCCCCTTCTTTTGTCTTGGGAGCATGTTTTTTTGTAGTCATAATAAACCTCTTAAATCACTTGTATGATTCATTATAGCCATTAGAATTATCAACATTCAATCACAACCCCATGAGTAAAATTAACTAGGGGTATATTATATATTTTAGTATCTTAATGTTTATAATTATGGTTATTGATTAATATGGGTATTCTTTGGTGTGTAATATTGACTGGGGTGTGGTAGTTATTGATAACTACGTTCTAGTTTAAAATTAACCGGGGAGGTGGCTATTATTACATAGGGGGTTTGAACGTTCAATATATTAAAGGCAAATAAGTCTATTACCATGTCAGTATTAATATATAACTTATGTATTAAGATCACCACCAACTGAGATATATACTTTCCCAGTTGTGATATAAATTGATAAGTTAGAAATCAGCTAATCAATTGCTTGGCCAAAGCCACTTCAACCGAATCTCCATCCTGATTCAAAATATCTAAACCAGTATCCGGAACATCACCTGAAGTGGATTGACTAACTGCTATTTTCTTAGCCATTAAACTCAGACAGGTTATCTGTGCAGAATTGGCATAACCAAGATAATAAACATCAACATCCTCTTTTTGACCAATACGCCAGGAACGGCGGGAGGCTTGTTGCAAGGTGTAGACATTATAGCCGGACTGCATAAAGACAATCGTCGGAAACTCCAGTAGATCCAGACCCGTTTTGACCAGTTCAGGATTGCAAACCACACAATCCACGCCACGATCAACTTGATCTAAAATCCAGTCCTCTCGTTTCATAGTACTAACACTGGAACGTAATACTGCTGTTTTCAGACCAGCTATTGTCAGCAAAGTCTTCAAACGTGAAGCAGTATCACGCTTGCCCGTATAAGTGGTATAAACCAGTGTTCGTCGTCCCTGAGCCTGATTTTTCAATGCAATTTGGATTAACTCCTCTTCTTTGGGAGAAATATCATCTTCATTAAACACACTGGGTACAAAGGCCAGTAAAGAGCGTGACCTTGGGTGTTTCACTGTTTCAGCATTAAAACAGGTATCTGGCCAACGAAGCAGCACATTAAGAACAACTCCCAGCAAGGTAGTATCACCCCTTGCCAAAGCCTATCTTAACTCGGTTTCCAGTTGATTTTTCAGCTTGGCATAATACTCTCCTTGCTCACTGATCATATCAACTTCAATAAAGTGCTCCCGATAGGGTGGTAATACATCTTGCCCAATATCCCTGAGCTTTAAAAAAGCCGTATAAGGTAGAACAAAACGGGCAATTCCTTTAGGACCAAAACCAGGTGCTTTTACTGTACGAACCGTCATGGCTTTACCACGGGCAGTACGATGAGAACGGGTTTCAGACTCTTTATAGATATCTTTTAATACTCCGTGCTCACGCATAAAACTCATGGCAGCACTGCTGAGTGTATTTCGGTTGTTATACCGGTAACCATCCTGCAGCATCACTTGAGGCATCGCTCGCCAGAGTAGATAGAAAATATCATCGGCATAACCACCCATTAAGGTACCAGTTAGCAGAATAGTTTTCTTTACCAGAGTTGATAATACACCCATGGCCTGTCCCTGAGCTGAACTCTGATTTTTATACTCATGCGCTTCATCAACCAGTAAATTTGAGAAATAGCCTTTGGGAATATAGCGTTTTATAAACTCAGTGGGTTGATAGCCACCTTGTCCAAAACCAAATTCCAGTTTTGCTAATGCTCTCTCAATTCGTCTGGCCTGGCGATCAGAAAAAACTAGCTCACCATTATCATCCATAAGATTAACAAACTCATAGACATTATCAGCCAGCATACTGCCCAACAAATTTTCACCAAAAATATTCAGCAGATTCTCTGCAGACTTTGGTCCTATTGTCGGGATCTTTTGCATTGCACGGCTGACAATATCCTTACGGGATTTTTGCTTATTCCCGGCTCGGACTAATGTCCACAATGGTGAACAACAATGACTGCAATTCATCTGTTTTTCCTGAGGAAAAGCAGCAAATACAATTGAATTGCCATCTTCATCACACTGCACCGTACCGCAATCCGGACAGGCTGCTAATTCATGAGTATGAAAGATCGATTTACTTTCTGGATTAGTCAGATTCACAGGAGAAGATATATGACGTTTTCTGGAAACAATACTACTTTTCCAGTTAAATCCCATCCTCATTCGCACGCGACCAATAACAAAAAATTCTGGCCCCTGACTTTCTGGTTTACCCAGGGCATCACGAATGGACAGTAATTTTGCCAGTGTATCAGGACCATTGAGTACCCAGACTATTGCATCAGGTACCGTATCCATAATTTCCCTTCGCCATTTGTAAACAAGATGGGGTGGTGAAATCACTAAAGTACGTTTTAAACCTTCTGCATCAAGTATTGCAGCTGCAACAATTGACATTAGTGTTTTTCCGGTACCCATTTCACCATTAATAACCGAAGAACCAAGACCTCGATCAATTAATAGATGAGATACTGATTGGATGACATCACGTTGAGCATCAAATGGTGAGCGCAACATCTTATCCATCAATAATTCTCTGGTTTGCGAAGGCGTACCATCAAATATGGGTGGATTCTGAGTTTGGACAGCCTGCATCAGGCCAGAACCAAACTGTTGAATAAAATCAGTTAAAGTAATCACTGATGAAATCTGAGTCTCAATAACAGACTCAGATTGATTATCAAGTTGTTCAGCGGTGTTATTCATTATGCTTCTCCATAAACGGGAGGCACGCGATACCCCAGATCAGGGATTCGTATGCTCCCTGTTGGGGTTAAAGACAGCTCAGATTATTGAGCCAGTTTTTTTGTTGCCATCACATATAAATAGGGATAGCGCTCAGTTAATGCTGGATACTGTTTAAACATATCCATTACTTTTTCAGCCATTAGGACAGAACTATGGCAAGAATGACTTAAACATTGACTGATCCATTGCAGTTCTGTCAGATCCATCATTGTGTATCTCCTCAAATAAGAAGGTTAGTGTGATTAATTTCAGGTTATTTTGACTGCATCAATGATCAGACAAATTTCGTCCTGTTCATTACGGGCAGAATTGATTTTGAATAAAGTTAATTCAAGCTCAGTAATGCGAATTTTACGTACCAAAATATAACGATTAAAAAACAATTCCTTTTCAGGGATCTTTTCTTTGCCAGAAGATAGAAGATTGATTGCATCTTTTAAAATTTGATTTTGTCGTTCATGCTGGGTTTGATGAACATTAAAAAATTGATCATCTTCAGCACTCCAGACAATATAGGTTTCCCACACAAAGTGAGTCACATAAATATTAAAATCTGCATCAAAGCCCAGAAGTCGGGCATTTTGAGTCATATCAATATATTGAATGCTTTCAATCTGCACGACGGCAGATCTATTTTCAGAAGTCATTACTTGTATCTCCTAATGATTTAGGAAACACCACCCCATAAAACGGGATGATGATCCCGTTTTGGGTTTAAAGACATACCTGATTCCACAAGGGAACACTCTGATTTCAAGGTACATGCAGAGTTATTTAAAGTTGTCACATAAGCTGTGACCGCTTTAACTCATAAATTAATAATTAAGCAAACTCAATTTCTTCAAGTCTTGCTTTTAACACTTTTAAAGGTTCTGGCTTAAAATGCAGATCGAGTTCCACATTATTCTCAACTAATTCGGCAATTGAAATATAGCCATATTCCGGGTATCCCATACTACCTAAACCGAAGGCCTGAACTTGCTCATCAAGCATGTCTTTCTCTGAAATATACCAGTCAAAAGCACCAAAAAAATAATGCAAATAAGCAATTGCTTCATCACCTTTATTTTCCTGTTCACCAGTCTTTGGCATTGATTCAACCAAAGTTGCCATTTCAGCCAGCTTTTCAAAAAAGAATGGCTTTTCTTCACTACGACAACCATCGAGAATACTCTCCAATTGCACTTTTCCGATAAAATCTTCAAGTGATTTAGCTGCTTTGAGAGCATCAGATATATTATTAACTGAGATAGTGGTTGATTCAGATTTAGGCACAAGAACAGGGTCTGAAACACTTTTTTCAAGTGTTAAGTAGCCTTCTTTGATCTTTTGCGCTAAAACACTTTCCACATCTTGCTGATCAAAATTAACCTTAATGGCTTGAATTCCCACGCCGTTGAGTGTTTGTATCCAGCCTTGCTGTTCAAATGTGGAAAGAACCGTTTCTTTCCAGTGATCCAACAAAGGCAAATGACAGGCTTCTTTGACGATTTCCCAGATATCTGGTTTTTCATCCAGATAAAAAAGCAAAGCTCGATTATTCAAAGCATCTGGCTTAACGGCCAGTTTGTCATAGATAAATACATGAGAAAGTTGACCAAAGACTTTGCTTTGAGCACGGCCATTGGTTTTTTCCAGTTGTTCAATAT
Organism: gamma proteobacterium symbiont of Bathyaustriella thionipta; assembly: GCA_025656775.1. Taxonomy (GTDB): domain Bacteria; phylum Pseudomonadota; class Gammaproteobacteria; order GRL18; family GRL18; genus GRL18. The sequence goes on along the minus strand of JAHXHI010000209.1, from coordinate 1,471 downwards.
CAGGGATATCAATAAAATATGTCTGATGGGTGCTCAGGTTTTCAAGATGAATTTCTCGTAAACCTTGTTCAGACTTAGGCAGTGTCAATCGGGCAAAAAATTCCTGCAATGCAGTATCACGTCCCCAGACAGACAAAAAAAACAATTGAGATTGGTCGGTTAGAAAAGCATCAACATATAAATCGCTGACTTCATCTATTTTATGCAAAATATTCATAGCATCTCCATAATTACATTAAAGTAGGGTAGGGACGCCACAAATCCTGTCAGGATGTGAACATCCCGACAGGGTTATAAAACAAGAGAAAACCAAAATGGCCAAACAGTATTTCATCTCTCACAACTGTTTTTAAAGCTGCAGTATCACTGCAGAGTAAAACTGAATTATCTAAACTCCCAAACATTAGAAGTTGAGATAATTGAGCTTAGCTAATTAAGGATCCCCCTGGGTTGCAGGGGGAAATAATTAAGATATGGGAATAAGATCCCATGACACATCAATGGAAGCGATGCGTTTCTCAATAAAAGCTTTGAGTGTGTGCTTCTCTTTATCATCAGATGAGACATGATTAAATAAAATAATTGCTTTATGTAAATCATCACATTGGGCAGTTATTCTGGTTTGTGAATTGAGTGAAATTGGAGAAATATTCATTTTCAGATCCTTTTAGTTTTGCTTACAAAGTCCCCTAAACAGCCTTGTTTAAAGCAGCTTAGGTGGACCCTGTAACAACAGGATCTGAACAGGTTAAAATGTTAACCAGGTATCATCTGATTGAAATATATCCTGACGAAAATTTCTTAATCGAAAAAAGAAGAACTTAAATTTGAATTTAAGCCCCATCATTATTAATTGAAAGGCAGTTAGTGTGACCAAATTGTTTTTTAACTTTTTCATGGTGCATCTCTGTTATCAAAAGAAAAAGGGATGCAATCAATCACCAGGATGATAGACATCCCGAGGGTACAGGGTATTACACGACTTTCAGTGCAATGACTCCCAGTTTTTTCTTAATCGCCATCTCAATTTCAATGGCAAGTTTTTCTTTTTTCGGATTACCGGCAGGTAAACGGTTAAAAAGTTTTACAGCTTCATGTAATGGTGAGTTACTCATAATTGCATCTCCTAGAAAAGGGATGCACAACAACCCATTGGGAATGTTAGCATCCCAGTGGGTAGGTTCGTCCAACTCAATGGACAAACAGTTAATTTGACCAGAAAAATCGGTCGCACAAGAGAATAAGCCAGATGGCTTGCTGCATGGGTCTTCAAAAAAAAGAAAATCCTTCTCTCATAACAGCTAAAAGGCGCAACTAAACTGAAGTTGCCACAGTGAAAATCTCTTTTTTACAAAACTCTAAGATAGAGTAGGGCATAGTAAAGTATAGTGGACCCCACTGTCAAGACAACACAATTAAAAAATAAGATATATAATATCCATCATCATTTCTGCTGTCATGCAGCCAGTTT
>JAHXHI010000377.1 GCA_025656775.1 gamma proteobacterium symbiont of Bathyaustriella thionipta | reverse complement strand
GATTTTCTCTTTCTACTCATTTTTAGGTTCCCCATTAGGTTAGCTCTTATATCTTAACCTATTGTCCAGTTTTCGGGGTCCACTATAATCCTGCCTGTATGATTAACCTGTTAGCCTATGCTAATCAGGAAATTAATAAAGATTTTGATAAAGAGATCAGTCAGGTTAACCATGCCGCTATGTTTTTGGGAATGGAACGTTTAGAACAATTCATTGCTAATATTACTTCTCTTTATAGTGTGACTAATAAGAAAATCGCTGATAAATTATCACGTCTGCAACATCGTGGTGTTCATGCTGCATTTCAGGCACAAAATTTTGCACATATGATTAATGATTCATCAGTCAGTGAAATCTACACCAGCGCCCTGGTCACACCAGTATCTGAACTGGTTTGCTGGCATCTTGAACCGCTCAAAGCACAAAAAGTTGAACTGTTAGTATTCAAAGAGAAGGTCAACTATGAACAAGCTCAAAACGACGTTTTTGGGTTTTCCTATCATGAATTAGCCGAAACGCTCACACATCATTGGCATATTCCCAGTCTCTTCCTGCAACGTCAGGAAATGAATGAACTTGACGAGGCGACTCGTTCTGTAAAGTGCCTGTATCTGGCAGAAAAGTGTAGTATTTTTGCTGAGCAGGGATGGTATTATGATGCCATGTATAACCATATCAAGCTGTGTGCTGAGACATTTCACTATAGTGAAGGGCATATTGCACAGGCACTGCATACGACTGCCGTTAATATGGCTCAAAATGCCCATGAATTTTATCCCGTACAAACCACCATCAGCCATCTGGCTTTATTAGCGGGTAAAGTTCCCTATACACCAGTCATTAATATAGAGGAAAAGAAAAAACCTGAAAGCAAGGCCGATAAACCTCAACCTGTCAGCAACAAACCTGCAGCAAAACCACAACCAGAAAAAATAGCCAGTATTCATCTGATTACTTCTGCCAATGATTTTCCTGGTCTGATACGCTTGACCATGGATGCATTATTTGAAACCAGGGCATTTAACCGGGTAGCCTTTATGATGTTAAGTAAAGACAAAAAACAGTTGCAAACTCGTAGTCTAAGGGGTTTCAATAGTAAACACTTTACTGATACTCCTCTGAGCATGCAGCCTGCCAACCTGTTTTCCAAATTATTAGTAAAATCCCAGTCAGTTTTTATCAATCAGCTAAACTATCAAAAGTTCTCCCCACTGATTAATGAAACCATGCAGGAAATACTCAATGTCCAGGAATTTATCGCCAAATCAGTTCATGTTAAGGGCAAACCCATAGGCTTATTCTATATGGATAAACATCCTGTAGATGATAGTAGCATCCAGAAAATGGACATTGAAGATTTTAATCAAATGAAGAAAATATGTGCTTTATTTGATCAGCAGTTAAAAAATATAAGCTGAATTTAACTGAAATGGTATCACCTTCACTAAAGAGGATTCTGTCAGTGCTGCCCTTGATAACACAGAGCCTTCGCCATTAAGACCATGACAGGCACGACAATCATCGCCGTTATTCTGCTCTGCAATATCTTCATAACCACCATCTGAGAAACTGGTATCACCCACAGGATGCATTCCATGAGGTCCTTCTAACGTATTACCTTATTCTAAGACTTATTTGAGTTCCTGGCGTCCATTAAAGGCATGTCCAAGAGTTGAGCCATCAATATATTCCAGCTCACCGCCAAGTGGTACACCATGAGCAATTCGAGTAATTTTGTCAGTAAACGGTTTGAGCATTTCAACAATAAAATGTGCCGTTGCCTCACCTTCTACGGTTGCATTAGTGGCTAAAATGACTTCATTAATTTCTTCATGTTGAACTCGATATTTTAACTCTTCAAGGTGAAGTTCTTTTGGACCGATACCATCTAATGGTGACAGATGGCCCATTAAAACAAAATAACGTCCCTGATAAGAACCTGACTGCTCAATCGCATAAACGTCTGAGGGCGTTTCTACGACACACAGGGTTTGTTGATTACGCTTGGGTGACTGACATATATCGCATTGTTCATATTCAGTAAGAATACGACAGCTTTGACAATGCCCCACTTCTTCAGAAGCCTGGTACAAGGCATGAGACAGCTTTTTTGCACCATTTCTGTCTCGTTCAAGAAGATGATAGGCCATGCGCTGTGCTGATTTAGCACCAACACCCGGCAGACATCGAAAACTATCAATGAGTTGTTTTATAAGAGGAGAATGAGCCATGAAAGTTTAAAAAGGTAATTTGAAACCGGGTGGCAAGTTTAAACCGTCCGTCATACCCGACATTTTGTCTTTTGACTCTAATTCAATCTGGCGAACGGCATCATTAACTGCTGCTGCCACCAGATCTTCAAGCATTTCTTTATCATCCATCACACTCTCATCAATATTAACTCGACGTAGATCATGACGGCCGGTCATTACAACCGAAACCATACCACCGCCAGCCTGGCCGGTCACTTCAGCATTAGCGAGTTCAGCCTGAGCTTTTTTCATATCTTCCTGCATTTTCTGGGCTTGTTTCATCAAGCCGCCTAAAGCACCTTTCATGTAATTTCCTTTATAAATGGGTTAAATGGGTTTTATTGATTCTGTACGAACCTTGGCAGCGAATGCATTGACAATCATTTGAACTTTAGGATCCATCGTAATGGATTCTACTGCCTGTTGTTGTAATATTTCAGCATCGTGAATTTCACGACGTCTGGGTGTATCTAATTGTTTTTCTATTTGAACCTGACATTCAGTAATGTTTAACTTAAGTGGTACGGCCAGCAAATGTTGTAAGGTATCAAGTAAACGGCTATTTATTTTATCATTGAGCAAATGTTTATGCACCGATTCCAATAATAATTCAAAGATATGTTCACCGTTATTTTCGATTTTATTAACCAGAGCACAGTGTTTAGCCAATTGTTGTTCAAGACCATCCAGCTTCGAACGATTGATTAAATCATGCCAGTAATCGGCAAGCTCACTGGAATCTTGTTTGCCACAGGGCACTTTTTCCTGTCCATTTTTAAACAAAGGGACGACATTGGCTGCAGATTCATTTTCATTTGATGGCTCTTGTTCAGCTAAAGGCTTTCTATTTGTGAGTGGTGCAGCAATCGACAAGTCTGGCTCGAGTATTTCATTTTTTTGTGATTGATATGCCTGCACTGCAGGTTGACTCGGAGTGTTTAACGCTGCATCAATATTGCCACGAGGCTTAACATTTGTGTGCCCCGTCTCATTCAATGGAATATCTTGTACAAATGCTGGCGGCTCTGATGATTGAGTAAAATTATCCTGCCCATAAGCATCGACAGGGGGTAATTCATAGTCATTTACATCAGAGTCTTCAATATCAGAATCTACAGACAACTGACTCGTACCTTGTGACTTAAATTCTTTTTCATTGCTTCTTTGAGAAGCTGCAGGATTTATATTACTGCTATTGGCTAGCGTTTTTTTTTCTATGACTTTATCTTGGTCAGGAGATAAGTTCGCTGTAGATAGACTGGCTTGTGACGATGCAGTTTGGCTTACAGATATTGATTCATTTCGACTTCTTTTTTGTGACGTTTGGTTAAGCTGTGTTGACTGTCTGGATGCTCCCCCATCTGGTCTAAAAGCAAGCATACGCAATAGAATCATCTCAAAGCCACCCTGAGGCTGAGGTGAATAAGGCAAATCTTTTCGGCCGTTTATAGCAATTTGATAATACAATTGAATATCTTCTGGTGAAATAAGCCGGGCAACCTGTTTAATATGCGATTTATCACCCAAACTATCATCAATAACATCAGGCACCATCTGACAAAGTGCTATCCTCTGTAATGTACTAATCAGCTCGGCCAAGATAGTATTAACATCAATTCCCTGCCCTGTCAGTATCCGACTTTGTTCCACCAGCATTCTGCCGTCTTCATTAGCCAGCGCATTTAACAGGTCAAAAATTCTATCCTTTTGCACACTGCCCAGCATGGCTTCAATATCTGCCAGATTGGGCTTTCCATCACTATAGGCAATGGATTGATCCAGCAAGCTCAGTGCATCCCGCATAGAACCATCCGCTGCAATTGCCAGGGGCTTTAATACATTGGTCTCAAAAGGGATTTCTTCGGCAACAAGAATTTGTTGTAATTGCTGCTCAATTTGCTCAATCGTCAGACTCTTCAAATTAAACTGCAGACATCGTGATAAAATGGTAACCGGTAATTTTTGCGGATCAGTGGTTGCCAGCAAAAACTTAGCATGCGGTGGCGGTTCTTCCAATGTCTTCAATAGTGCATTAAAACTGTGACCAGAGAGCATATGGACTTCATCAATCAAATAAATCTTGAAACGTCCGCGAGTTGGGGTATATTGGACATTATCCAAAAGTTCTCTGGTGTCTTCGACTTTAGTTTTAGATGCCGCATCCACTTCAATCAGGTCAATAAAGCGACCTTGATCAATCTCCTGACAGGTGGCACATTCACCACAGGGTGAAGCGCTGATACCTTTTTCGCAATTGAGTGCTTTTGCCAGTACCCTGGCCACGGTTGTTTTTCCTACACCACGAGTGCCGGTAAACAGATAGGCATGATGAAGGCGCCCCGTTTCAAGTGCATTGCTCAATGCCTTCAGGACATGCTCCTGCCCCACCATAGTGGCGAATGTTTTGGGACGGTATTTCCGAGCCAGAACCTGATATTTCATAAAAGCCCCAGATTGAAAGCAATAAACCAATAGAATAAGTTAAGAAATTTAGCTTAAAAACACAGCATTTGATCGAAGCTCAGTATACATTAATTTATTACTGTGCTCCATATGATTAACCAACAGACTCATGTAAAAGAAACCTGTTTATTATGGGAATTATTGACCGATGGAGGTATTTTTGATAGAAATTTGAAGACTCTGCCAGCCACACCCCGGCACATGAGTCGGCCGCTACAGTTGCTTCCTTCCGGACCTGGCTGGGTTAACGGCCTATCATTGCGAAGGGACCAGCAGAGAGCGGGCATTATACCCTAATAATTAAAGAGGATGCTACTGAATTTAGGCTCAATTTTAGAAATTAATAAAAATTAAACCTAATTAACTGATTTATAAAAAATTAGTGAAAACGCCAGGGTCTGGATGGCGAAGAATCGGTCTGATAAACACGCACACTACCAGCTTTAGTCGATGATTTTTCAAGCTCTAATAGTTCAAAAAGGTCTTCAATCTGTCGTCTGAAGGCTTCTTCTTCCTGACTCAAAGGAAGCTGATCCGTATTTTGGCGACTGATTTCAATTTTTTCACCATTAAGAAAGGCAGTGATTTCAGATTCACTTTTGACATCTGTCTTCACTTCAAGGCTGGTAGCTGATTGTGTTTTTTTCGTTTTAGAATAAAAATCATCTGGTAAAATAATTTCAGATTGCATGGGTTCAAGTGCAGTTTCATCTTGAACATCCCAATCATCCGGATTATATTCTGTTTTTTGTCCCATGACGTTACCTGAAAATGGCTGTTTAAATTTGTTGAGAGTGTATTCTATCACGTCATGGCAATTGACTTCTACAGTATTAAAAATAACAATCTCCATAATCACTATTTGAGAAAATATTTTAACTAATATACAGTTTTTAAAGAGATTCCTACAATAAAAAATACCTGTTCAACGTATTATAAGGGATTAACATGACTACATTGGATGTATTATGTATAAAAATAAAAAATTGATAAAATCTTTGCTGATTATCCTGATTATTTTACCTGCCATGATAGTATCAGGATTACTCATACCTGATGTGCAGAAGTACATTATCAAAAATCACCTGTCTCCCTGGATTTCAAATGCAAAAGTCGCTTATATTCACATTACCCCTTTTTCTATTCATATTAAGCAATTCAATTTTAAGTACGAAGCCATTGACATTAATATTGATCAGCTTGAAAGTGAGTTCTCACCATTTAATCTATTAAATCAACGGATAAAAATTGATAAATTTTTACTGAATCAATTAACCATCAATGATGCGTCAATTGCACAAGAAGATGGCAATCAAGCAACATTATTATTTCCCGGACTATTTCCGTATCTCAATAGCCGCTTTATTGTTGATATCGGCTTATTGGATATCAAGACTGATTACCAGTCATCAAATACAGGGTTGATAAAAATCACTTTATCAGCACAACAGTTTAACGAGGACAGTAATAATCCGTTAAAATTAACAGTGCATGCCAATGAACTGCCCGATATACCCGATGTACAAAAACTATCATTAAATAGTTCAATTCATATACAACAGCACTCAGAACTACCCATTGATGCAAAAAAATCATCCATTAATATAAAGCTCACCAATCAACAAGGTATTGAACAAGACATATCTCTGAAGCTGGCCATGAAACAATTACCAAAGCCTGATCGTTGGGATTCATTTCCTTTTGATAAACATCGCAATCATTATCTTCAAGAAACACTACACCCGGAAAGCATTGCTCTGAATGTCAAACATGTTTCTCAGGATAAATTATTGTCTGAGATTCAATTTGATGGTCAATACAACGGTAATGAAGGCATTATATCTGGAAAAACAACCATTCAGACAGATAAAAATTTTTTACACGCATTTGAGACTTTAAAATTGCCAAAAATTGAAAGTAATTTAACAGCCACAATTGAATATAACACGCGTTTACTGGAGGGTTATATTAACCTCATTGATCACTTTAAAATCGAAAATTATGCCCCTCTGATTTCATCCCAAATGCTTGAAACTGAACAATCCTCACTACCCGAAAAACTGCAAATCTCTAATAAGTTAACGGCGAGTATTGATGACAACAAATTAGTCATCAATCACTTATTACTGAATATTGTCAATGAAGGTCAGAAGTATATAAAACTACTCACTCACAAACCCATATTAATCGATCTGAGTAATTTACCGGAGTTTTTAGAACAAGAAAACAGTGATCTTATGAGCATTAATATTAATCAGCTGCCCCTTACCTGGTTTAATGACTTTATTCCTGAGCACACCATTAATAGTGGTACCATTAATACCAATATACACCTTGCTATTGAGAATAAAACATTAAAATTGACATCAAATAACCCTGTCAATTTAAAGGACATAACATTAGTAAAAAACCTTGAGGACTTGAGTGTTGCACAAATTCAGGATCAACCATTAAATACACTTGAGAATGATAATAAAGAGGATTTAACTAATCATTCTGGCGATAAAATAAAGACCTTACTTAGTAAACAAAGCCTTGAAGCTGACTTCAAAATAACAATTAATAAAGACAATCTTAATGCCCACATCAGTAAACTTAATCTTACTCAGAAAAACAAAAACCTAATCAATAAACAAGTATCGACTTCTTTAACGTTAAACTTAAAAAAACCGTAACTATTCAGCATAAATTTAAAAAAAATTGAAAAAAAAAGCTTGACAGAAAAGTTATGTAATTTATTAAAACCGACATGTC
>JAHXHI010000177.1 GCA_025656775.1 gamma proteobacterium symbiont of Bathyaustriella thionipta | reverse complement strand
TAAATTTTAAGAAAGCTGAATATGATTTTGTATGGCCTTTTTTTTAGTTGAATGCTAAAAAAAGGCTATTTACGGATGGACACTAATTAGGGGGACTACACGATGTACCATTACACTAAACTTGATATATTTTGTGATGATGTAAAGAAATACGCCGATGCAGATGGTTATGTACCTGAAGCAGAAGATGTTTTTCAGGATTTTTCATATCCTGAAAGTCAGTTTAAAGATCTTAATAATTGGACTAAACATATACAAAATTCCATTCACGCAACACATTCTGCGCAACAAAAGTTATATGCCTGGCAAAATCGGATGTGAATTAAAAATCCCTGTAGTCAAGCTACAGGGGTTTGTTTTCAAAGATAGAATCATTCTCAGTCAGTTAATTGCTCTACTCAAAGATAAGCTCACTCATACTGATTTAATACACAAAGAAATTCATCACCATATTTTTCCAGTTTTGTCGCACCAACGCCGTTAATCTGACTCAGTTCATGTACTGTTGTTGGATGGTATTCTACCATTTCCATCAGCGTTGCATCATGAAAAATAATATAGGCTGGAACGCCTTGCTCCTGGGCTAATTCATTACGTTTTACACGCAAAGCTTCCCATATTATTTTTTCTTCTGAATGTTGTGAGAACTCTCCTGCAACCCGTCCGGACTTATTGCGCCTGGCCGTTTTCTTTGTTTTTGTTTTGGTAACATCCTTTCGAAAAAAAAGACTTTCCTCACCACGCAGTACCGGGCGGCTCTGCTCGGTTAACTTAAGAGAGCCATAGCCATCAATATCAACTTCAATAAAACCTCTGGCGATCAACTGACGAAAAACTGAGCGCCACTGGACTTCAGAAAGCTCTTTGCCAATACCAAAGGTTGATACTTGATCATGTCTGAATTGTTCAATTCGAGCAGTTGTTTTACCTCTTAATACATCGATAAGGTAACTCACACCAAAGCGCTGACCGGTGCGAAATACACAAGAAAGTGCTTTACGTGCTTCAGTTGTGCCGTCCCAGCTCTCAACTGGTTCAAGGCAATTATCACAATTACCGCAAGTATCCTGCTGCTGTTCTCCAAAATACCCCAACAGACTGACACGGCGACATGAGGTGATTTCACAAAAGCCCAGCATCGCTTCCAGTTTACGTTGTTCCAGACGTTTTATCTGCTCTATTGCTTCCGAGTTAGACAGCATTTGTCTTAACATAATAACATCTTGCAAACCATAAACCATCCAGGCATCAGCAGGTAAACCATCACGTCCTGCACGACCTGTTTCCTGATAATAGGATTCTATGCTTTTAGGTAAATCTAAATGCGCAACATAACGCACATCCGGTTTATCAATCCCCATACCAAAGGCAACTGTTGCCACAATGACAACCTCTTCTTCTCTTAGGAATATTTCCTGATGTTGTTGTCTGGTTTCCGCTGACAGGCCTGCATGGTAAGGTAATGCCTTTACTCCCTGATCCTGCAGCCAGCGAGCCGTTTCATCCACTTTTTTTCGACTCAGACAATAAACAATGCCCGCATCCTGAGGATGTTCTGTACTGATAAACTGAAGCAGTTGTGCTCGTGCATTATTTTTTTGTCTGACTCGATAGCGAATATTAGGCCGATCAAAACTACTGATAAACAATTGAGCATTAACAAGATCAAGGCGACTTGCAATCTCATTACGTGTACTTTCATCCGCTGTGGCCGTTAATGCAATACGAGGAATTGACGGAAATTGTTCATGAAGAATAGAGAGTTGTATATATTCCGGTCTGAAATCATGGCCCCATTGAGACACGCAATGCGCTTCATCAATAGCAAATAAAGCCACATCTATCTGGTGCAGCAGATTAAGCGTACGTTCCTGACATAAGCGTTCTGGTGCCACATACAGTAGATCCAGTTCCCCACGGATTAATTGCCCTTCAACTTCCTGTACTTCCTGAAAAGATAAACTGGAATTTAAAAATGCAACAGCTACGCCCTGCAGCTTTAAAGCTGAGACTTGATCCTGCATAAGTGCTATAAGTGGTGAGACAACGATGCCTGTTCCAGCCCGGACAATTGAGGGGATTTGATAACAAAGGGATTTGCCGCCACCCGTCGGCATGAGTACCAGGGCATCCTGACCGGATATGACCTGGTTAATGATGGCTTCTTGTTCACCACGAAAGCTATGGTAACCAAAAACTTGATTAAGAACGTCAAGAGATGAAAGGCTTTGAGGCGAGTGCATCCTTGTCCTTTATGATGTGCTGTCAAATATCTCATTTAAAAACTGAATGTTAATTCCCTGCCCTTCCTCAGTACAGACATCAGGTAGGGAATAACAACAGATTTAAGAATCAGTTTATTTTAGCTGCTCATGCAGTAGGTTAAGAATACGATAGGCCGTTTTAGAAATATCAGGCTGACCATTGGAGTCCAATACAATAATCACTGTATCATCACCTCGGGGAAGCAATTTAATTTGATATTTGCTTTGATCAACAGCGACTTTATCTTTCCAGAATTTCATCTTGGAGAAAAAGCCTTGATCACTGCTTTCAGCCAGGGGATCAACATACTGAACATAATAAATGCCCTTTTCACGATTGCGATCTTCCACCACAAAACTGATGCGATCCAGAGAAACACCGGTACGGCGCCATGCTCTTGGGAAGGTTTCTTTAACCACCAGGCGAGAATTACCCTGAGCATTCCGCGAAATAGTTGCTTTATCGACTTTCCTGGTTGCAGAACGGGCCAATAAGGCTTTAGCTTTCTGTTCTTCAACCCCCATATAAACCATCATACGACCCAGCATTTCTACTTCCAGTTCAGGATCTCTTGGGCGTGGTTTCCAGATAGTTCTTTCAGTGGTCTCATTTTCAATGACTTCTTCCATACCATAGTGCGTCAGGAATAAGTTAATCTTATTGTCCTGCTCAGCCTCTTCAATACGCACCCGGTATTTATCTCTGGTTCCAGCAGAATAAAATGACTCCATCACATAGCTCAATGCTGAACGAATAAAATCTTGTGGAATATCCGCACGGTTTTCGGCCCATTCTGTTTCCAGAATACCCGTACCCGGATTCTCACGTTTGATTAACATGCCTGAATTAAGCCAAAATTCACGCATTTTTTCCCATGCCTGTTCTTTTGTACCGGTAATCACCAGATAACGCGCATCATCCCCCTCACGAACCAGCTTGATATTGTCCTGCTTAGGTAAGACTTTATCAACAACAACCCGGTTACCCTGACGTTCTCTGGAATAATCCTGATAGGATGTACTACCCTCTCCAGTATTAATATCAGGGACCACCATCATTTCATCATAATTTGCCGTGGTTAAATCAGGGGGAATTTCAAGTGGTTCAACATCACGGCTCTGATGTTCGTAATCTACTTTTCTACCCGCAAAAGTGTCATTCATATCTGGCATGGAATCACATGCTGCCAGCGTTGATGCAATTGCAATGGTCAAAGTCAGCTTATGAAATTGACTAAGACTGCTGTTATCCTGACTGAAGCTTTTATTCTCTGAAGCGCTTTGTTTCATTACACACCTTATGTTTATGCTTTACTTATTTTTTCACTAACCACTTTGATTTCAAAGATAATCTGCTTTTAATCTTTATTTAACCTAAAGAAGCTTGTTTTATGGCGTCTCGGACGACATCATGATACTGCTCATTTAACGTAGTCAGCGGCAATCTGATGCCTTCAGGAATCATTCCCATTTCGTACAAAGCCCATTTTACCGGAATAGGATTTGATTCCACAAACAACTTGTCATGCAATGCTAACAAACGTTCATTAATAGCGCTTGCCTTGTCTCGATCGCCTGCCAGAGCAGCGGCACACATTTCATGCATGGCTTTAGGTGCAATATTGGCTGTCACAGAAATATCACCCTTCGCACCGAGTAAAATCAATTCCATTGCAGTGGCATCATCACCGGAATATACATCCAGCTTATCACCACACTCAACCATTATTTGCTGACCGCGAGACAAATCATCTGTCGCTTCTTTTATGCCCACAATATTGGAAATATCCGCTAAACGAGCAACGGTTTCAGGCAGCATATCAACCGCTGTACGACCGGGTACGTTATATAAAATCTGGGGGATAGCCACTGTTTCAGCCACTTTCTTGAAGTGCTGATATAAACCTTCCTGTGTGGGTTTATTATAGTAGGGTGTTACCAGCAAACAGGCATCAGCACCTGCTGACATGGCACACCGGGTAAGTTCGATGGCTTCTGTGGTTGAGTTAGCACCCGTGCCCGCAATCACTGGAATGCGATTATTGGCAATATCAACCACTTCTTTAATCGTTTGACAGTGCTCTTTTTCATTGAGAGTAGCAGACTCACCTGTTGTGCCCATTGCAATAATCGCATCGGTGCCATTTTCTACATGAAACTCAACCAGTTTTGCCAGAGAAACCTGATCGACACTGCCATCCGCATGCATAGGTGTCACCAAAGCAACCATACTGCCACTAAACATTCACAATCTCCACATATTATAATCACCCAAATCCAATCCCATAATTGGCAGGCAACGTGTTAAATTTAAACAATCGCCTATTATCCTCGATTCTCATACAGAAAACCACTGTAATTAGTGCCTCAGAAAATTTATTTTTGTTCAGGTTCTTATTACGCTTATAAGCATTCTGGAAAAATCGTTTATATCCAGGTGTTAATAACATCATAAAAGCAGTCATTAAAAAATATACGTTAAATTGACATAAAAGGGCTTTATTTATTGATTCATGTGGATAATAATTTAATCAATTATAAAAACAACTGGTATCAAGTCTAATGGAAAACAACATGAATCAACTGGTCATCTCTGCAATTGGCAGTGATCGCCCAGGCATTGTGAATGAACTTTCACAACTTATTGTCCAAAATAACGGTAATATTGATGACAGCCGTATGACGGTATTAGGTGGTGAGTTTGCCATCATTCTACTCATTTCTGCAACAAATCAGGAATTAGATAGCATCGAACAGCTTTTAAAACAACAGGCTTCAAATCTTGAATTAAGTATTATTACCAAACAAACCAGCGAACAGTTACTGTCCGAGAAAAAACTTAATGAAAAGAAAATTCCCTATATTGTCGAAGTGTTAGCTATGGATAATCCGGGGATTGTCTATAAGCTTGCCGATTTCTTTTCTTCCCGTGAGATTAATATCCAGAGCCTGCAAACTGATCGCTACCCGGCACCGCACACAGGCACCCAGATGTTTGCCATAGAAATGGTCATTGCCGTCCCTCAGTCTATTATTATTAACGATCTCAGAGAGGAATTTCTGGACCTCTGTGATGATATGAATCTGGATGCTTCCATTGAAGCCCCCAGACTTTAACTGCTGATAAATCATTTTAAAGGATAATCATGAGCCAAGTTGAAATAGGTAAAAAAATCCCTGATTTTTCTGGTCAGGCCACCAGTGACATACAATTCAAATTCAGCGACTACCTGGGTACTCCCCTGTTAATCTACTTTTATCCCCGAGATAATACGCCTGGCTGTACTCAGGAAGGCAAAGAATTTCGAGATAATTATGCTGCTTTTGAGGAGAAAGGGATTCAGATTTTTGGCCTTTCCAGAGATAGTGTTAAAGTCCATGAAAACTTTAAAGCCAAACACGAATTTCCATTTGAACTTATTTCTGATAAAGAAGAAATCATTTGCCAGTTGTTTGATGTTATAAAAGAGAAAAAACTTTATGGTAAAGTGCATATGGGTATAGAACGAAGCACTTTTTTAATTGATAGTAAGGGCATACTTATTAAAGAATGGCGTAAGGTAAAAGTAAAAGAGCATATGGCACAAGTACTTGAAGCTATTGAAACTGATTTAAACTAATTCATCCTAAAAAATAAGGAAAATCATAGAATGATGGAAAATGAAAACAGCGATAACGAAAAACGTTTATTCGTATTGGATACTAATGTTTTAATTCATGACCCAAGCTCACTGTTTCGTTTTTCTGAACATGATTTATTTTTACCGATGGTGGTATTAGAAGAGTTAGATAATAACAAAAAAGGTCATTCCGAAGTGGCCCGAAATGCTCGTCAGGCAAGCCGATTTCTTGATGATCTGACTTCCTGCTCTACACCTGAAGAAATAAAAAACGGACTCGATCTCAATCTGCGCATTGGGATTGATGATGACAGTGAAGAAGCACTGATTGCCGGAGGTAAACTCTTTTTACAAACCACACATATCTCAACAGAAATTCCTGTCACGCTGCCCGGACAAAAAAATGACAATGATATTCTGGGAATTACTGTCGCACTGCAGTCCGATCCGAACTTACCCCCTGTCTCTCTTATCAGTAAAGATATTAACCTGCGCATTAAAGCAGCCGCTATTGGTATTCAGGTCGAAGATTACAATAATGATCAGGTCCTTGAAGATGTTAATCTGCTTTATAGTGGTGTGCTTAAGCTGGATAACAACTTTTGGGACTTGCATGATAAAGAAGTTGATAGCTGGACAGAAGAGGGGCACACTTACCACAAAATCAGCGGCAACGAAGTCAAAAAATGGCAGCCGAATCAAATTGTCTCGATCGGAGAAGATTCCAGCTTTGAATCAATTGTCAGAGAGAACACTGAAGAAGGTGTCATCGTTGAACAAGTTCGTCAGTTTTACTCTGAAAAGCAAAGTGTCTGGGGTATTTCAGCCAGAAATCCGGAACAGAACTATGCACTTAACTTATTAATGGATCCAGAAATAGACTTTGTTTCACTGGTAGGACAGGCGGGCACAGGTAAAACGTTACTGGCTCTGGCTGCCGGATTATCTCAGGTAATGGACGAAAAAATATATCAGGAAATCATTATGACACGTGCCACAATATCTGTGGGCGAAGATATTGGTTTTTTACCCGGTACCGAAGAAGAAAAAATGGCTCCCTGGATGGGAGCACTCATGGATAATCTGGAAGTATTAACTCACAATGAAGATGCAGGTGAATGGGGCAAACAAGCCACAAATGATTTACTGGCCACACGAATTAAAATCCGCTCTCTAAATTTTATGCGTGGCAGAACCTTTTTAAACCGTTTCATAATCCTTGATGAAGCACAAAATCTGACTTCAAAACAGATGAAAACCCTGATTACACGTGCCGGTCCCGGCACTAAAATTATCTGCCTTGGAAACATTGCACAAATTGATACGCCTTATCTCACAGAAACCACTTCAGGTCTTACCTTTGTTGTGGATCGTTTCCGTAAATGGGAACATAGCGGCCATATTACCTTAAGACGTGGTGAACGTTCCAGACTGGCTGATTTTGCAGCTGACGTTTTATAAGCATTTCCAAGGAATTATTTTAATGCTTAAAATGATAATCAGACCGTAACTATTCAGCATAAATTTAAAAAAAATTGAAAAAAAAAGCTTGACAGAAAAGTTATGTAATTTATTAAAACCGACATGTCTATGC
>JAHXHI010000173.1 GCA_025656775.1 gamma proteobacterium symbiont of Bathyaustriella thionipta | reverse complement strand
TTTGGTGCTATAATTATCGCATACTGCATAGATATGTCGGTTTTAATAAATTACATAACTTTTCTGTCAAGCTTTTTTTTTCAATTTTTTTAAATTTATGCTGAATAGTTACTTTAAAAGAATTATTTTCCACTATAAAAGGAAATGGGTCACTTTTCTAGTGATATACACTAGCCATTTTCCTGATGTTCTTGTTTAAAGCGAATAATTTTACGCCGATCTTTTTTGCTGGGGCGTCTCACGGTATGTTGCGGCATCCCGGCAAACATCGCTTTGCGTTCCTGAGTTGTTTTCTCTCGCAATGCTATGCTGTCCTGAGTTTCTTCATAAAGTGTTTGTGCGATGCTTGCCGGTCCACGTTTGTCTGAGAGTGCTTTAATAATGACCGTTTGTTCTATCGCGTCTTTTTTTATTCGGACTTTATGATTAACTTCTACATGGTGGCTTGGTTTTACTCGTTGTCCATTGAGATGTACTTTGCCCCCCTTAATTGCTTCAGTAGCCAGAGAGCGAGTTTTATAAAAACGAGCAGCCCAAAGCCACTTATCGAGACGAATACTATCGGTTTCAGTTTGTGCTGATTTGTTTTTGTAATGGTTCATATATAAGAAAATAATAAAAAAGTTAAAAAATTTGTTTAAAAAGTGGCGCGTTAGGAAAAACACGTCTATATATTGTAAGTATATAGATAATGTTAATGTTAATGTTAATGTTAATGTTAATGTTAATGAATTAAAACCGTGTTAAGGCACGCAGAATAGAAAAAGGTGTAGTTTATTATGGCCAGACCCGTACGTATTGAGTATCCAGGGGCTTTTTATTATATTTCTTCCAAAGGTGTTGAGGGAGAAGCTGTTTTTAATGATGTCAAAGATCGTCAGGAATTTTTGCAAATTCTGCAGGAAGTGATTGGCCGTATGCAATGGGAAGTGTTTGCCTATAATTTATTGCCAGACTCATTTCAATTATTAATTAAGACACCAAAACCCAATTTATCAAAAGGGATGAGGCAGCTTAACGGTATTTATACACAGCGTTATAATGTTAAATACGACAAACAGGGAAATATTTTTCATGGGCGTTTTAAAGCTGTTCTGGTTGAAGAGCAATCATTTATTGATGTCGCTCAACATGTGTTGCATATGCCTATTCTTAGACGTAAAGCACGCAAATTAGATAAATGGAAATGGTGCAGTTATCAAGCGACTGCAGGACTTGCTGAGGGACCTGAGTGGTTAAATACTGAAGCCGTATTAAGTCACTATGGTAAACAGAAAAAACGCGCACAAACTGCTTTGATAAAAGCAATTGCAGGTATGGATAAGGACTTTGATATTACCAGCAGCGTGCAGGGTCAGATATTATTAGGCAGCGATAGCTTTGTGGCAAAATGGAAAAAACAACTGGCAAGCGGTAAGGTTATGGATAAAGCCAGACAGCGCAAGGCTAAAAAAGTAAAACCGCTCTCTGATTTTGGCAAGCGTTTTAAGGATATTAAAACTGCAATGGTCAAAGCCTATGAAACCGGTAATTATACCCTGGATCAAATAGGTACTCATTTTGGCGTTCATTATAGTACTGTCAGCCGTACAGTAAAAAAATCCGGTTTTTAATCGACTGTCATTTTATATACAAAGATTATGGGTATAAATACTGCCATTCACAATAAAAGTCAGGCTTTTATTGTGAGTGTTCTGCGCACCTTGCTTAATGAATTCGTTTGAAGGTATAAATTCTGGAGTTTGGATCCCGAACAATAAACTGACCGGGTTCTTTATAGAATTGAAAGTACAACGTCACTTTTTTGGCAGGTATATAAGCAATCATCTTATTCCCCTTAATGGCCAGCTGTCCGGCAAGGTTTCTTGCCCCGCCATCAGACCAGAGAAAACGATTGTTATTGTAAATTGCTATCACATCACCTGATGATGACTGCCAGATACCATTGAGGCTGTCATTTTCCAGCATTTCAACAGAATTAAAATGAGTCGAGTCAGGATCCCAAAAATTATTACCGGATTGACTGGCTGATGTATTAAGCTGAGTGCTATTCTGACCTGTTTTAAAACCATTTTGAAAAGAGTTTAGATTATTTAAAGGCAATGCATTAAAGCCTGCGGGTGACATGGGGAGATTGTTAAAACCACTGTAGCCGGGAATTCCGCCCATACCAGGCATAAATGCAGGTGAATAGGGCAATGAATTAAAACGGTTAAACGAATTATTACCATCCACCATGTTATTCATGGCTTTCATCATTGCGACCATCATCTCGATAAACGGCATAGAGCGCCAATCATTATTATAACGATTAGCGGCAAGTGACTGCGTTGCAAGACAAAAGCACAGTAATAAACTGGCAAGAAGGTGTTTCAAGGTAATTCCTGTTAATTCGTGACCATTCAGCGTGTTTAGATTTCACCCGAGTTCAAGGTATTTTCGCACTGAGAAAGTGAACATATATCAATATGTGACCATCTGAGTGCGAAAATAACGTAGCAATCGGGTAAAAAATGAATATGTTGAATAATTACGTTAATTCTAAATATCAAAGTTGATACGACCCATTATTATAGTCGGTTTTTTTATAATAGTTAATTAGAATTTGTTAAAGTATTTACATAGGTCACAATTTTTAGCAGCTGAACTGCTTTTAAGTACCAATAGGAATTCTGTTATGTCATACGCCTGATAAGTAATGAGGCAATAATCACAATACTAATGGTGACAAAGCTGGCGCTGAAAAAAGGGCTTAAATCATAGACCAGACCAAATTGAGCCGTAATTTTGTTGGCAATGGTAAAAATCACCCCGATAATGACACCGATCATAAGACGACTACCCGCATTACTGGTTCGTGTCGAACTAAAAACAAAGGGGACTGATAACAGCAGCATTGCGGCAATGGAAAATGGCTGCACCATTTTATCCCAGAAAGCCAGCCAGTATTGGGTGCTGTCGAGATTATTGACATCCAGATAAGTTGAATAGCGGTAAAGACCCGAGGCAGATAAATATTCTAATTTAGAAATAATGACATCAACAAGTTCCAGATCCAGAAGCGTTGGCCAGCGTGCTTTATCGATTTTGTTAACAACGACTTTATCTTCAGAAATGAATGTTTGCTGGATATCGTTTAAAATCCAGTCATTACCATCATAGTAAGCACTTGCTGCCTGTGTACTGACTTTTAGTGATTTATCATCAGAAAAGCTAAATATACTGACATTTCCCAGTGTTTTATCAGAAGTTATCGCATGAATTTTTGTAAAGGTATTTTTATCACGTACCCAGATTGCATCTGCTGAAACCGTGTGTGTCGTGCCGTGTACTTTGGTTGACCAGTGGTTTTCTGCAATTTTTTCTGTGATAGGCAGGATAAATTCACCGACTAAAAACATAAAGACAGCAAGAATAAAAGCGGCTTTCATAACAGAAAATATAATCTTGATAATAGAAACACCGGCAGCACGAATAGCAATGAGTTCATTTTTGCTATTGAGTGCTCCCAGCCCCATCATTGCTCCAAGTAGCACTGAAAAAGGAAAGAGTTGATACATTCGTCTGGGAAGCGTGAACAATGTGTAATAAAATGCATCGTTCATTTCAAAGGTGCCCTTACCTATGTATTTAAAGTTATCTGCCAGTGTAATAAACCCATAGAGTGATAAAATAATGAGCAAAAATAATAAAGTTGAATAAATAACAGCTTTTATAATATAGCGATCAAGAATGTTCATTTTTTATTAAATGTTCTATCAATATAGAGTGATGTAAGTGCAGTACAGCTTAAACAGGTAGACAAAGTATCATTTAGTCCCACTAATAATTTAGTCTGGATAGCTTATAACTGAGCTTTTTGAGAAAGCGGGTGTACATCCAGACAAGACTAATGAATAGAATTTGCAGTGACAGGAAAGCAAAAGACAGCAAAGTGACAAGCATGGCAAAAAAACTGATAATAAAATGACCGATTTTTTCTACGTTATTTATCACATGCTTTCTCTCTGTAACAATTATAATGAAATTTAACTGGTTTTTAGAGTATATCCTTAATTTTCAGAAATTAATACAACAACCCGTTAGCTTAATATAGAACAGTTGCTGTGACTTAATGAAGAAAACTGGGTTTGGCCAGAGTAAATGGACGGATTTCAACATCGAACATCTGCCCGTCACCGGCTTTCATTTGATAACTTCCATGCATACTGCCAACCGGTGTTTTAATGATGGTTCCGCTGGTGTAGGTAAAATCTTCTCCGGGTTTTAAATATGGATGTTCACCCACAACACCCGGGCCTTTAACTTCCTGAGATTCACCTTCAGCATCCGTAATAATCCAATGACGAGAGATCAGCTGAGCGCTTTCTGTTCCCTTGTTTAAGATGTTAATGGTGTAAGAAAAAACATAGCGTTCATCATCCGGTACAGATTGCGCCTCGATGTACTGTACAGAGACATCGATGACAATATTATATTTATCAGCATTATTTTCAGTACTGGAAGAAGGCATTTTTTGTCCTAAAAGTTAACAGAAATTGATGTCTTACAGTATACCTGATTATGGGTGCTGTGGAATTAAACTTGTTGAAAAGTATTAGGTCGGCTGGCCTCTTCATTTTGTTCATCAACATGTTCCTTGGCTTTTATAACCGCTTCTTTGACGGCTTTATCCATCTCGGCACGTTCGTTAGTGGTGAGAAAAAAGGCCATATCAACATCATGACGTACATAGCGTGAGGGAAGCATATTGAGTGCAATGCAGGCGATATCCTGTAAATAATCCTCATCCATATTTCTGATATCTTCAACAAAGGTTTGAATTAACTCTCTGACAACAAGAGTTTCGTAATAATTATGAATTGAATCAAAACGCATAGTGACCTCTGAGAGTTATGTGCTACTAATGTTAGATTAGTCTTTATTGGCTGAAAAGCAAGCTTATTGACGTAATTTCCAGGTGGGTGTGTTGTCATTATTGATTAAGCAATGTTTTAATAACCATTGCCGGGCATCTTCGGCATCTTCTTCAAACCAGCGCTTTGCTGAGCCAAGCCTGAATGTATAACCCCACTCATCCATATCAGCCATCATTGCTTTTTGTCCCATATCAGGCAGATAATCAGCCAGTAAAATTTGCAGATAGCAGACACCATTTTCCTCATCATAGCCGCCAGCTGCATCCGTATCCAGTGCTGAGCGCCGTACAGCATCCATGCAAATATAGTGGCAGGATTCATGTAATGCGGAGTGGATAGGCGTGTCTTGACGTACATAAAGCTGATTTTTAATGATACCCGCTTCGGGTTCACCAAACCAGGTGCCTGGAATCGTTGCATTATCTTTAACCCAGTTAAGCTGTAAGAAATATCGAGCTAACAGAGGCTCCAGGGCGGGTTTGTGGTCAAAATCACAAAAAAACATAGTTTCTTCCTAAAAAAATGGCAATTTATAAAAAATGTATTAAAATCATATAAGATACATTTGAAAGTTAAACAGGTTTATGTTAAATTCTCTATAAGCTTATGTTTGGTAAGATGAATTGCGGGTTAGAATGAGTAACAAATAATTCATTATATAGGGTAATAATCTAAAGGTGAAAGGTAATAAAATGAGGAAGCGACCCGATATTATACTCATATTATACTCATATTATCTCTATTAGTCGTTGTTGGTGTCATCATTAGCAATCTGGTTATTATTAAACCGAACGTAATCAACCCCAACCATAAAATGAATAATGCTTCTTCAGTCTATTCATCCTATATACCGTTTCAAACGGGCAGAAATATGTCTGATACTATGTCAGATAGTGACTCTAAAAATTCACTGTTTAAACGACAAGCGCTTAAGTCTCAGGAGCTTGTGCATATCGATTCGTCAAAGCAACAAACTCACTAATTGTCAGTGTTTCAGCGCGCCTTGCAGGATCAATTGCACATTGACTAATTTGCTCGGCTGTTAATATTTTCTTAAGGTTATTTCGTAATGTTTTGCGTCGTTGGGCAAATGCCGCTTTAGCGATAAAAGCCAGATCGTTAAGTTCAGCATTGTATAATTGTTGTTCTTCCGGTCTCTGCTTTCTGGGGGTGAGCTGTACAATAGCTGAGTCAACTTTAGGTACAGGGTTAAAGGCACCCGGCGGCACAATAAAAAGCTGTTCTGCATGACACAAATACTGAACCAGGATACTTAAACGTCCATAAGCCTTGGTGTTGGGGCTGGCTGTAAGACGTTCAACCACTTCTTTTTGCAACATAAAATGCATATCTTCAATAATGTCTGCATTGTCTAATAAATGAAAAATAAGTGGTGTAGAAATATTATAGGGTAAGTTACCTACTAGTCGCAGCTTGCGTGTATCAGACTCAATCAATGTTGAAAAATCAAATTTCAAGGCATCAATATTGTGGATTTTAAAGTGCTCATCGTTGGCAAAGCGTGCTTCAAGAATAGGGATTAAATCTCTGTCGAGTTCTATAACATCCAGTTGACCTGCAGAATTTATCAGATGCTCTGTTAAAGCACCTTTCCCCGGGCCAATTTCAACAATATGCTGTTGAGATGTGGCTGCAATGGATGAAATAATACGCGCAATAATATCAGCATCATGTAGAAAGTTCTGTCCAAATCGTTTCCTGGCCTTATGATTCAATGGGTTACCCATACAAAACTCTTTATTCTCAATCGGTTATATAACCCTAAAGTGGTTTTATCCACAGAAACCACCGAGTTAGGTTCTGATAGGGTGCGATTACAACTATCATCGATAATTGCATCGGTGATTATACCATTAATAAGCCATTATATTTTTTGAGAAAAAATTGTTAAGTAATTAAAAAAAGACTTCAATGAAAGATTTGCCAGAAATCCATTAGGGGCTGTTGATCTTTTGTGGTTAAATTTTGTACAGAAAATGGCATAGTGACTGCGGTATAATGGTTTCGCCAAAAATCATAACACAAGGAGCCACTATGCCAAGAACTATATTAACAGATGAATACTGGGAAAAGCTATTAAAATTAATGCTTTATACTGGCCGAGTTTATAACAAACCTGAGCATAGAAAAACATTTGAAGGTATTTTGTATCGAATGCGTGTTGGCTGTCCATGGAGAGATATACCCGAGTATTTTGGTGATTGGAGTGCTGTCTATCGCCGATTTAACCTGTGGTCTAAGAAAGGCATATTGACTGGACTGTTCAGTGCTTTAAAAAAATTATCCGATTTTGAATGGGAATTTATTGACGGTAGCATAGTTAAAGCTCATCAACACAGTATGGGTGCATCCTCGGTTCAGAATGAAGCGATTGGAAAGAGCCGAGGAGGTAATAGCACTAAAATTCACATGGCAGTTGACAGCTATGGATTGCCTATTGAATTTATGCTCACCGGTGGCACCCTATGTCAACATACCTGTCGCCTGAAAAATTTAGTATTAGGAGACAAAAATGGTAAGATATACCCAGGAATTTAAGTTACAATCTGTA
>JAHXHI010000294.1 GCA_025656775.1 gamma proteobacterium symbiont of Bathyaustriella thionipta | reverse complement strand
CAAAAGATGAAATAGTTCAATTTATTATGCTTTTTTATTGAAAATATTTTTAACCTATTGATTTACATTGTAAAAGCATGATCCCGCCCTGGTATATAAAGCATATTGAGTCAATATTTTCCCATGTACTATCATTATTACGTTATAATGATAGTACATTGTGTGTAAATATTTTGCGATGAACTATTGGAGTAATTTACAGTGAATAAAACAATAAAGTCCAGCTCAAGTACGGGGAGTAAAAAACAGTTGTCATCAGGGGGACAGGTTCAATCATTAAACCGGGCTTTAATACTCATGCAATGGCTTTCTAAAGCCAGCATGGGTCTTAACTTAAGTGAAATTTCTGGTAGTGTTGGTTTGCCTGTCTCTACAGTGCATAGATTATTAAATAGTCTGCGTCAGTCTGGCTTTGTGGATTATGATGAACAACAGGCATTGTGGTCTATTGGTGTAAATGCCTTTATTGTTGGCAATGCCTATTTGAATAAACGGGATTTTGTCTCTCAATCCAGACCTTACATGAAGCAGTTGGTTACACTAACTGGTGAGACTTCTAATATGGCAATTTTAGAAGGGGATAGTCATATTTTTGTTGCACAGGTTGAATGCAGTGAAGTGATGCGTATGGTGGTACGTTTAGGCAGCCGTGGTGCAGTTCATGCGTCCGGTGTTGGCAAGGCGTTATTATCTGCTTTACCTGAAAAAGAAGTGATGGCCATCATTCAACGCACTGGTTTGCCCGTGCTGACACCAAAGACAATTACCTCTCCAAAAGCTTTTTCCAATGAACTTGAACTTATTCGTCAACGTGGGTATGCCATTGATGATGAAGAGCAAACACTTGGTTTACGTTGTATTGCAGCAAATATTTATGATGAAAACTCAGAGGCTATTGGTGCTGTCTCTATTTCAGGACCTGCTGTACGAATAACCAATGAACGTATTTCTGAATTAAGTGCAGTTCTTATGGATATCGTTAATCAAATCACCTACAGTATCGGTGGTTCAAAGCCTTAAACATTTTTGTCTACTCAGTGTGCAACAAAATCTGAATTTTCCACACCAGTTTTCTATTCTTGGACGGGCTTTGGATTAGTTATCTAGAATTAAAATTGCCCTGAAATCATTGACATTAGTACGTGTTGGACCCGTTATAATTAAACTATCCAGTTTTTTAAAAAATCCATAACCATCATTATTTTCAAGATATTTGCCAGAGTCTAAACCTAACCCTTTGGCTGCCTGATAAGTATCCGGGGTCATTAGACAACCTGCATTATCTTCTGTACCATCAATACCATCAGTATCTGCAGCGAGCGCATAAATGCCAGGATGGCCTTTTAAATTATCTGCAAGAGCAAGAAGAAATTCGGCATTTCTCCCACCACGACCATTACCTTTTACTGTGACAGTGGTTTCACCACCAGAGAGTAACAGGCAAGGCATTTTAGCCGGTTGACCATGCTTATGGATTTGTCGCGCGATACCTGCATGTACGCTGGCCACATCCCTGGATTCTCCCTCAAGATCACCCAAAATCAAGGGCGTAATACCCTGCTCTTTTGCCAGTTTGGCGGCGGCTTCAAGTGAGTCCTGAGGGGTGGCAATTAAATGATAATCACATTTTTCAAGTGATGGTTCATCTGCTTTCACGGTCTCTGATTTTGGATTATTAAGCCAATTGAAAACAGCAGCAGGTGGGATAATGTCATATTTTTGCAGAATATCCAGAGCATCTTTAGAACTGGTTGGATCGATCACTGTTGGCCCTGAGGCAATACTACTTGGATCATCGCCTGGGACATCCGAGATTGCAAAGGTAGTTACCCTGGCAGGGTAACAAGCCTTCGCTAATCGGCCTCCCTTAATAGCAGATAGGTGCTTACGGACACAATTAACTTCGCTAATGGGAGCACCTGACTTTAATAATGCTCTGGTAATGTGCTGTTTATCTTCCAGGCTGATCGCTTCAGCAGGCAAGGACAGTAAAGAGGAACCACCACCAGAGAGGAGAACGATAACCTGGTCATCCTCATTTAGATTGCGGGTAAGTTCTATGACTTTTTTCGAAAAATTCAACCCTGCATCATCTGGCACTGGGTGAGAAGCTTCAATAACTTCAATTTTTTTACAGTATGCACCATGTTCATAGCGGGTGACTACAGTACCAGTTAATTCACCCTTCCAGGATTGTTCTAATGCCTGCGCCATGGAAGCCGCAGCTTTGCCAGCACCGATAACCAGACATCGTCCAGTGGTGTCTTCAGGCAGATATTTGTTAAGCGTATATTGGGGATGAGCTGCATCAACCGCTGTTTGAAAAAGCTGGTTTAAAAATTTGTCAGGATTTAGATTCATGGTGGTTGTTTGAGTTATGTTCAACTATATGTAACTAAGAGATAGGCAATTTTTAGTAGTGTTAATAGGTTTTGGAGTCAAATTCAATTGATTCCAAAACCTAAACTATTCTAAGAACAAAAGACATTAATCACGAATTGAGTGATCAGCCATATGCTCCAATGCTTTTATCATTGCAGAGTGATCCCAGTCACTACCACCTAAAGCAGCACAAGAATTAAACATTTCCTGTGCGGTTGAAGTATTAGGTAATGACATTTTTAATTCACGTGCACCACTTAAAGCAATATTCAGATCTTTTTGGTGTAAAGAGATACGGAAACCAGGATCAAAAGTACCCTTAACCATACGTTCACCATGAACCTCTAAAATTTTGGACGAAGCAAAACCGCCCATTAAAGCTTCACGTACTTTAGCAGGATCCGCCCCGGCTTTGGATGCAAATAACAATGCTTCACTGACAGCCTGGATATTCAGTGCAACAATAATCTGATTAGAGACCTTACAAGTCTGACCATCACCATTTCCACCCACTAAGGTAATGTTTTGTCCCATAACATCAAATAACGGTTTAGCATTATCAAAAGCATCCTGATTACCACCAACCATAATGGTCAAAGAACCAGCTTTGGCACCCACTTCACCACCAGAGACAGGAGCATCAAGATACTCAGCACCTTTAGCATTGACTTTCTTAGCAAAAGCCTTGGTATCAATAGGTGAAATAGAACTCATATCAATCACAGTTTTACCTGCACTCAATGCTTCGATAACACCACCTTCATCAAAGAGTACCGATTCAACTTGTGGGGTATCAGGAACCATCACAATAATAAACTCTGCTGCTTCTGCAACGGCCTTAGGCGTTGGGCAGGCTGTGCCATTGTCACCTAATAATTCAGCAGGAGCCGCCTCATGGTGTTCACTGAAAAAAAGTTGATGACCCGCAGCCTGAAGGTTCATAGCCATAGGTTTGCCCATGATTCCAGTACCGATAAATCCTATGTTACTCATATTATTTCTCTCTTAATTATGTTTGTATCAATATATTCAGTTACGATTTCTAATAAAACTGAGTCATTGCTCGCAACTTAAAACGTGAAGAGCTTACACTCCATGTGCCTGTAACCAGCCAAGACCATCAACAGTCTTTCCAGCAGGCTTATATTCACATCCGATCCAGCCTTTATAATCGATCTTATTAAGGTGTTCGAATAAAAACTTATGATTAATTTCACCCGTTCCAGGCTCATTACGGCCAGGGTTGTCCGCTATTTGAATGTGTCCGATATTAGACAAGTTATTTTCTATAGTACGAGCTAAATCGCCTTCCATAATTTGCATATGGTAAGCATCATATTGTAAAAACAAATTATCACTGCCCACTTTTTCTTGTATTGCTAAAGCCTGTTGAGTGTTGTTGAGGAAAAAACCTGGAATATCCATGGTATTGATTGCCTCCATCACCAAACGGATATTAGCGGCTTTGAGTTTTTCCGCAGCATACTTTAAATTCTCAACAAAAGTATTTTCAGCAGTTGTTGCATCAACATTTTCTGGTGGGATACCGGCAAGGCAGTTCACCTGTGTATTACCCAGTACAGCAGCATAAGCAATGGCTTTATCGACACCTTCACGAAATTCATCCTGACGCGACGGGTCACAAGCAATTCCGCGATCACCAGCATCCCAGTCACCTGCAGGTAAGTTAAAAAGTACTTGAGTCAGCCCATTTTCTTTCAGTTTTTGTGCCAGAACATCGGCCTCAAAAGCATAGGGGAAAAGATATTCAACACCTTTAAATCCTGCTTTGGCAGCTG
This sequence comes from gamma proteobacterium symbiont of Bathyaustriella thionipta, assembly GCA_025656775.1. Lineage (GTDB taxonomy): Bacteria > Pseudomonadota > Gammaproteobacteria > GRL18 > GRL18 > GRL18. The sequence continues at coordinate 3,340 of JAHXHI010000294.1, read as the reverse complement.
CTTCAAAACGATCAAGAAAATCATTCTCATTAAAAAGCATGGAAAGGTTAGCAGCAAGTTTAGTCATAAAGTTTCCTGTTTAAATCATTATTTGTAAAAACACGCTCTCCCTTAAGCCTTAAAAAAGGGGCAGGGAGAGTAAAGAATAGCAACTGAATGAGAGTTACTCTACATCCAATATATCTTCGTGCTCTTTTATATTGTTAATTTCCATACCCATGGCAATATTAGTAACACGCTCAATAATAACTTCAACCATTACTGGTACTTTAAATTCGTCCATCAACTCCTGTGCCTTTGCAAAAGCAGGAGCAATATCGTCAGGCTGGGTCACACGTATGGCTTTACAGCCTAAACCTTCAACCACAGAAACATGGTCAACACCATAACCTTGAAGATCAGGTGCATTGACATTATCAAAGGCTAGCTGAACACAGTAGTCTATATCAAAATTTCCTGCCTGATGCTGACGAATTAAACCAAGATAAGCGTTATTAACAACAACATGTATATAAGGCAGGTTAAACTGAGCACCAACTGCTAATTCTTCAATCATAAATTGAAAATCATAGTCACCGGAAAGCGCAACAACTTTGCGATCCGGATCGGCAGCTCTAACACCTAAAGCGGCAGGGACTGTCCAACCTAAAGGTCCTGCTTGCCCGGCATTAATCCAATGACGCGGCTTATAGACATGTAGGAATTGAGCGGCTGCAATTTGTGATAAACCAATGGTTGCAACATAACAGGCATCTGGCCCAAATGCTTTATTCATTTCCTCATAAACACGCATAGGTTTAACCGGTACATTGTCCTGATCAGAGCGACGCAGCATAGTCCGTTTACGCTCCTGGCATTCTCCAACCCATGCATTACGATCAGTCAGTTTTCCAGATGCTTTCCACTCTTTAGCAATAGTAATCATCAGCTCAAGAGCAACTTTAGCATCAGAAACAATACCTAAATCAGGACCAAATATTTTACCAATTTGCGTTGCTTCGATATCGATATGAACAAATTTTCGGCCTTCTGTATATACTTCGACAGAACCTGTATGACGATTTGCCCAACGATTACCAATACCCATGACAAAATCTGAAGCCAGCATAGTTGCATTGCCGTAACGATGAGAGGTTTGCAGTCCAACCATACCAGCCATTAATGGATGGTCATCTGGAATTGAACCCCAGCCCATTAAAGTCGGTATTACTGGAACATTAAGGATCTCTGCCAGTTCAACTAATTGATCAGAAGCGTCAGCATTAAAAATACCACCACCAGCAACAATAAGCGGGTGCTCTGATTCATTCAGCATGGTTAAAGCACGTTCAGCCTGACTTTCTGTTGCCTTTGGCTTGGAAGGTGTTAAGGGTTCATAGAGATCAGGATTAAACTCGATTTCTGCCATCTGAACATTATAGGGTAGATCAAGTAATACAGGTCCCGGACGATCACCACGCATAATTTGAAAGGCTTTTTGAAAAGCGCCCGGCAATTGTGCTGCTTCCAGGATAGTCATTGACCATTTAGTAACAGGCTTAACAATGCTGGTAATGTCTACCGCCTGAAAGTCTTCCTGGTGCAGTTTTGAAGTTGGTGCCTGCCCTGTAATACAAAGCATCGGGATAGAATCAGCAGATGCTGAATACAAACCTGTGACCATATCGGTACCAGCAGGACCGGAAGTTCCAATGCAGACACCAATATTTCCAGGGTTAGTACGAGTATAACCTTCTGCCATATGTGACGCACCTTCTACATGACGAGCCAGATAATGCTGGATACCACCAAGGTGTTTCATTGCTGCATACATTGGATTAATAGCAGCACCGGGCACACCAAAAGCTGTGCTAATACCTTCTTTTCTTAGGATATGGACTGCTGCTTCAATTGCTTTCATTCTGGCCACGGTTTTCTCCTCATGTCTCCAGTTTCTAAATAAATTCCCCTCCAATTGAGGGCTAATTGTGTCTTATTATAGGGATGTGAATTAATAAGTCAATACATTATGAGATTAAATTCCATAATGTGGAAATCAAATTATAAGTCCTATTTAAATGAATTAATTTTGGATAACTACAGAGAATAACCACCTAAAACAGTTGGGTTTAATCATAAAAAATAATACTTGTAAAAATAAGGGTAATATGTTTCCATAATATGGGATTTGATTCCAATAAAATTGACAAGAGAATTTCAATAGATTAATTTATGACCATTTCTGTAGAAGTATTCATGTTTATAGAGTGCTAAATACAGATTTATTCAGGTCTATATTTACAAGATTCAATAGGGATCTGAGCTTAATAAAAATTTAAAACAAGGGTGGTACTATGACTGAAAAGATAAAGAACGAACAAAGTAATCGTCGCGGTTTTTTAAAAAAGACAGTGGGGGTTGCTGCTGCATCAACTGTAGCTACTGTTCCTTTTATTAGTAATGCACAAGCTGCTAAAACAAAAACCTGGAAAATTCAATCAGTATGGGATGCCGGCACAGTTGGTTATACTGTATTTGAAGAATGGTGTAATCAAATGGTTGAGGCAACGGGTGGGGAGTTGGCTTTTAAACCATTTTCAGCCAAATCAGTTGCAGCAGATAATAACTCCCTTTTCGATGCGGTACGTAATGGTGTACTACAGGGAATGAATCCATTTACACTTTACTGGTCAGGTAAGATCCCTGCCTCTGTATTCCTATCTTCCTATCCAGCAGGCCCTGATCAGCCGCACCAATGGGATACCATGTTTTATGCATTAGGTATGCTGGAAGAAGCACAAAAGATCTACTCTAAATTTGGTCTTCACTATGTTGGTCCAATCCATCATGATGCCAATATTATTCATTCCAAAAAACCAGTGAACACTCTGGCAGATTTAAAAGGTATGAAAATCCGAGTACCAGGCGGCATGGTTGCTGAAGTTTTCCAAAAATTTGGCGTTTCGACAGTGAGTTTACCTGGCTCAGATATTTTCCCTGCTCTGGAAAAAGGCACCATTGATGCTGCCGATTACGTGGGACCAGCAGTCAACTGGGATCTGGGCTTTGGTCAGGTAACAGATAACATTTTATTTGGTCCTCCAGGTGTGATGTCAATTTATCAACCAGTTGATCTGATGGATCTCACCGTAAATGCTCGTGCATGGAAAAAACTTTCACCTAAACTGCAAAAGATAGTTGAAGATCAGGTTCGAAACTATTCTTCAAAACACTTCCTGACCATTCAAAAGCGTAACATAGAAGCTTTGGATCAGGGCGGGATCATGCTTTTACAATGTAAATCAATAGGTTAAAAATATTTTCAATAAAAAAGCATAATAAATTGAACTATTTCATCTTT
>JAHXHI010000274.1 GCA_025656775.1 gamma proteobacterium symbiont of Bathyaustriella thionipta | reverse complement strand
TGTAAGTTCAAGTCTTGCATTGGAATTGTTATTTGATAAAAAGTTACCTGATTTTATCTGAGATTAAAAATCATGCTGAATAGTTACCAGATAAGTAGAATAAAAAGCGTATTTTTATTTGTTTTGTTAAGTTCAGCGTTAATTTTCATCTGTTTTGTCATCAAGGGAGCTAAAACGAACTGAAGCAATTTGTTTTAGCATAGTTAGACATCAATTTCCATTGTAAGGTTTTCCGATACCGTCCCTGTTAAAGAGTATAAATTATATTTAAGAATATTGCCTGTTTAAACAACAGACAGAGACAAATCAGTGATCGCGTGCTTAATGAGAGACCCTGTTACACTCTAGAATATGAAAATAAAATAGCAGGCGAAAGATTTAAGTAATGTGCTGCATTGCTCTTTTGAGCCTATCGATGGTTGCAGACGTTTAGCATCTGAAAATCATAATGTATTGATTATTCTCAGTGCTCTTATTTGTTTATTTTTCTCGGGAAAAGACCCAGTCTGATTTACTGGATAAGTCAGGGTTGTAAACATAGCCTGCTTGTGAAAATGCTTTAATGTGTTCAACATCGGTTATCTGATTCTTAAGGATAAACGCACTCATCATACCACGGGCTTTTTTTGCGTAGATGCCAATAATTTTGTAGCTGTCATCATCTCTTTTCTCTTTAAAAACAGGCGTTATAATCTGCCCGTTGAGTTCTTTTGTTTTGACCGATTTAAAATATTCATTTGAGGCCAAATTAAGTAGAGTGTCAGTACTTAATGCTTTCAGTTGCTGGTTGATTAATTGAGTGATCTGACTACCCCAGAACTCATATAAGTTTTTACCACGCTCATTTTCAAGACGAGTACCCATTTCCAGTCGGTAGGGCTGCATTAAATCTAATGGCTTCAGTAAGCCGTATAATCCTGATAAAATCCTCAAGTGAGCTTGTGTAAAACTTAAATCCTCATCAGAAAAACTCTCAATATTCAGACCGGCATAGACATCACCCTTAAAAGTCAAAATTGCCTGTTTGGCATTTTGAGGATTAAACGGCATACTCCAATCCTGATAACGATCATGATTTAACTGGGCCAGATTGTTACTGAGATGCATTAATTTTTCTAATTCTTTAACAGAATAAGGCCTCAGTGTATTAATGAGCTCACTGGAATCTTGCAGACAATCGGGCATACTAAAATCATCAGTTTGCGGTAAACTCTCAAAATCTAATTTTTTAGCAGGTGAAATAACAATTAACATAGAACAATGGCTCCGATTTGACAGATTATATTTAAATGATTGGTCATTAATTTAGCCGGTATTGCGCATACCACCTGCTATGGCATTAATTGAACGCAGTAGGGGACTTAACCAAATCTCCTGTTCTTCTGTCGTTAATTCCTCATTGCGATAACGTTTTAATAAGGTTAACTGAATATGAACTAATGAGTCCAGATAGGCCTGACGTCGTCCCAGTGAAAGCTTGAGTGTCGGATTTTCTTCAAGTAATTCATCAATGCGAGCCACTTTAAAAATATTTTTGACTGTGAGATTATATTCATCTCTAATCAATGAATAAACACGCTCTCTATGTTGTTCATCTTTGCACAATTCTGCATACTCTTTGGCAATATCCATATCAGCTTTAAAAAGAGCCATCTGAGTATTGTCTAATAAGGCATTAAAATAAGGCCATTTAGTATACATTTTTCTGAGTCGTTTTAAATTGGCTTCACTGCCATTTATATATTGATTTAATGCTGTGCCAAGGCCATACCATGCGGGAAGTGTGTGGCGAGATTGTGCCCAGCCAAAGACCCAGCCAATAGCACGTACAGAAGATTTGGAACGATCTCCTGTTTTTCGATGCGAGGGTCTTGAACCAATATTCATCAGGCCAATTTCACTCACTGGGGTTGCTTCATAAAAATAATCCAGGAAACCGGGGGTTTTATCGGTGAGAGTGCGGTAACTGTCTTCGCCTGTTTGGGCTAATTGAGTCATGGTTTTGATAAATTTGGGATTATCATCGCGCTTAGCTTTCACCAGACAACTACTGGACTTCATCAGACCACTGATGCCTATCACCAATTCATACACAGCGGTTTCACAATTACTGTATTTATTGGAAAGTACTTCACCCTGCTCGGTAAATTTTATTTGACCATGTACGGAGCCAAAAGGTTGAGCCAATATTGCTTCATGAGTTGGACCACCACCACGGCCTATAGTCCCGCCACGTCCATGAAAAAGACGAATATCAATGTGCTTCTCGTTGGCAAGCTCGGTAATGCGTCGTTGGGCACCATAAAGATTCCAGCTGGAAGCTAAAATACCGCCGTCCTTACAGGAATCTGAATAACCGAGCATGACTTCTTGCAGATTTCCTGCAGCTTTAAGGTATTTGTTGTAAACCTTATTATCAAATAACGCTGACATAACGGGTTCAATGTGTTCCAGATCCTCGACGGTTTCAAATAATGGAGAAACCGTAATATAGGAGTAGGCCTTACCCTCTTTATGACCGATTAACCCGGATAATCGAGCGAGGAACATAACTTCCATCACATGACTTGCCGTGTGTGTCATCGATATCACATATTGATTAAATAATTTGGGACTTATTTTACGACGCAGGCGTAATACGACATCAAATACTTGAATAATGTTAACGGTTGACTCAGATAGATTGCCTTGATTTATTCCGGGTAATTCTTCCTGATCGATTAATTGAGATAATAAGGCCATCTTGTCATCTTCATTCAAGGCATGGTAGTTATCTTCCAGATGCATATATTGCAGTAATTCTGACACAGCCTCAGTATGTAGCGTTGACTCCTGACGGATATCCATATGTTCCAGAAAGAACCCAAATGTATCGGTTAGACGTAGTAGATTTTTTAAAGGGCCATCGGCAACTTCACAATCATTATGTGAGCATAATGAATCCTGAATAAGTTTAAGATCTTGATAAAATTCGTCTTCACTCTTATAACCGCTATAGTTTGACTGAGGGCGGTGACCATTAATTTTTGCTTCTACCTGCTTCATTCGATACTCTAACTTATGGCGAATAATGAAGAGCTTACGACGATAAGGTTCAGTAGAAAACAGGTTGGGGTGTTCTGCAAACAGGTGTTTATAGGTTTTATTATCACTCTCCAGGGATTGCATAAATGCCTTATCAGGTGAGCATAGCGCAATAGAATGAGTCAGCTGATGTGACAGTTGTTCGGTATCACTGATATAGCGTTTAAGAATTTCACGACTTTGGTAATAGGCTGCCTTTTCAGTTACCTCGGCGGTTACAAATGGATTGCCATCACGATCACCGCCAATCCAGGAACCAAAATGCAGAAATGTGGGGATTTTTAAATTGCTGGCATGTTCCGGGTAAACATCCTGAATCGCTCTTTCTAAATATTCATAAATAACCGGGATAGAATCAAAAAGCGATTCCCGGAAATAATACAGGCCATTTTTTACTTCATCAATAACATGTGGTTTTTCAGCGCGTACCTCATCTGTTTTCCATAAAATCTGGATTTCATTATTGAGTACTTGAGTCAGACTGTCTTTTTCATATTTGCCTAAACGCGGATCATCCAGATTCTTAATGGCAATAAAAATTCGTTTAAGTGATTCCAGAATGGTTCTGCGCTTCGCTTCTGTAGGATGAGCAGTAAAAACGGGTGTATAAGACAGGTTATTTAATAACTCCTGAAGTTGCTCTGCAGAAATATTTTGCTGATGAAACTCTTTGAGTGTATTGCGAAATGAACCTAGCCATAATTTATCTTTATTATTTGCCAGGCGCCTGCGCTCTTTATGCTGCTGGGTTTCTTCCGTTACACTGACCAGGCTGAAATAAGTGCTAAAAGCACGAATAACATGTTCAAGGGTTTGCGGATCCAGTTGCTCAATGAGATGCATTAGATTCTGACGCTTTTGTTCATCATATTCATTTCGCAGTTCGATATAACCGGTTCTGAGTTCTTCAACAACATCAAAGACTTTATCTTTGGTATGAGTTTTTAAAATATCCCCAAGAACAGAACCGATAAACTTAACTTTTGAACGAAGTTCTTTGTCACCATGCATAAATAATTAACCTTTCAAACGCTTTTTCAAATCAGAGAGTTTATTTTATTATATCAGGTAGATGGGGCTTTTATCAGGAAAATAAAGCCATTTTACTCAAACAGAGAAGAAATTTAAGTGGTCTGCTGATAAGTCATCATATGCTTAATGGATTTTATATCAGCATGGGTACTTTATGGGAGCAGCCTGTTTTTTGCTCATTTCCTGCCTTCCTCAACGTTTTATTTTACAAATCTGCAAAAATTAGATCACTTGTCATAATACTGTCATAAATGTCGTATATCCTGTAAGTATCTCTATTTTTGATGGCATTCTAAAAACATATTTAAATCTAGGTAAAAGGATAACGCTAATGATATATGAAAAAACACTAGGCTATCTCAAAAAACTTCTTAAAAAAGAAGATCCTGATAAAGATTATAAAGATGATATGAAAAAAATCCTGAGCAAGCTGAAAGAAAAAGCGCTGAAGCTAGAAATTCAACTGGAAAATGAAAGTAATGAGCAAAAACGGAAAAATATTAAGTTAATGCTTAAAGTTATTTCTAAACAGCAAACAAAGGGGGTAAGACTGATGCAGGAACGTGAAAAGTATTCACCTTTATCCACAAGGCAGAATCTGATTATCAAACCTGAGTTATCGCCACCCATTTTATAAAAAAACTCAATGAAAATTGATCAGTTTATAGGATCAAAATCGATTTCGTTGAAAAATGAATTATAGACTATAATTTCAATGGTATGATTCACATTGTGTATAACTCATGTCATTGAAAAGTACCCGGGTGATGAGCAGATAACTTTATTGCTTTATGCAGTGATAGCATTTGCTAAAATTCCACCTGTACTGAGTTCCTGACTGTCCCATATCTTCATTTCTGTTGTAAAAAATCTGATATTTTATCCCTGAAAAATGATAAAGAGATTGCTTTAGAGGAAATATTCCTCTGAAATGTTATTGATTGACCGTGCATTTTTGTTTCCAATGTGGATGGCAGCCAGATATCAGAAACCCTGAGGATGGTGAAAAATTCGATTATTGTACTGGGCCGATAATTTGGGGTGAGCAGGGGATTAATGGCCAACAGGCGTTTAAATAAGGGCGCAGCCTATGTTTAGTCTGCGCCGTAAGAATCAGTAATTAATAAAGCCATTTTCTGAAACATTTTTCTGCAAAGAGCCGCCTGAGACTTGAGTAAATGCTTCTAAATAAGCATTGGGTGTTGAAAATAATTTGCCAAACCCATGCTTGCCGAACATTTTCAAATCATAAAAATAAGCGGCAATTCTAAAGCGAGCATGCAGGGCAATAATCTGATTCCCATCAACCATAATCTCATAAGGCAGATAGGCCGTGCGTTTAAGTGGGAAATGATCCACAACCGTCATTGTTTTTTTAGTATTTAATGCTTCATCACCGGATGTTTCTTCACTCATTGAAACACCAAAAACAACCTGTTCTTTACCAGGGACCTTAAGTTCATAGACTTTTGAAATACCATTTTCTGGCTGATTAAAGCCTTTAATCAAGGCTGTAATCGCCTCAACATGAGAGTCATATTGAGGTAGTTCATAAAATGAATCAAAATCTTCCAGCCCAAAGCTGTACTTATAACGCTTTAATTTTCCTGCTGTTAAGCCATCACCACCAAAGAATTGTTCAAAGCCAAAACTCTGTTTCATTTGTTCCAGGACAGGCTGCATATCAACTTCTTGTAGACGAAAAGCATACTGCATATAAACAGGATTGGTATAGGCGACCTGAATGGTATCATTAATTCGGGTCAGACTAATGCGTTGTGCAGCCGCAAACCCTCCATAATGTGATTCTGCGGCTAATGATTTTAAGTGTTCACTTGAGATAATGTAGATATAGGCATTGTCATAGGGTGAATATTCCGCGACAACAGAAAATGGGGATTCGTTGATTTGTTTTTCTACTTTAGCTTTGACTTCTTCTTTTTTTAAATTGTTTTGTTCGGCTAAAACAAATGGCTTAAATGTTTTTTTATCGGCGGCATGGATTGATAATGTTGAAAAACAGAGTAAAACAAGAAGTAATAGCTTAACAGAATGTAAAATGGCGGGTAAAACATGCATATTATAAGCTCCAGTTGAGTCAGTGTAATTATTATTATTGTCTCAATTTAGTCTAAAAGAGAGAATATTCAGGGTTGATTTAACTCTTTTTTAGAAAAATTGAGATATTTATACTATAAATTGTAAAATAGGATGAATGCAATAGGAGTGTGTTATCTGAGCTGCAATTTTCAAATTCATTTCATATTCAGGCTAAAAATATGGCTTCAACTAATATAAAGACAGGGTGTTAATGGGCAATTTATCAAAACATCATCAGTTTTTAGAAAAACTGATTAATTTTCAAGTTAAAGAGCATCTTAATAAAGAACAGAGAAAAGCGCTTTATGTTTCTATTAACTCATTTTTGAAAGCACCTGATGCCTCTGATTATACCCTGGGATCAATTGCCGTGAAAATTGTCAAAATGGGTGTTGATTATGAAGCTTATGTTTCTGCTTTAATGTTTAAAACGCTTCCGGATGAGTTTACTAAAGGTGAATTAGTGCACCTGGAAGATGAATTTTATACTTATATTGAAAAAGAAATATATGGCAAAGGCCTTGATATGCGTATCACACAAAAATTAATTGAGCAGATCAGTAAGCAAAATCCAACACTCAATCAAGTCATGGCAGAAAAAAAAGCCATGGGAAACTGGGGATGGTTGTTGCCGCATGCCTTGACGCAACTAGTCATCGAACAAATTATTGACTATATGGAAAATGCCAAAATTGAGGCCAGTAGAGGGAAAAGAAAAGGCCGGAAAATTCGTATAAAAAAAATGGATTAATCGTGTTCATTTTTTATTGATAAAAGTGAGTAAGTGACATGAAAAAAAATCTTAAACATGCATCAATTTTTATTTATTTTCTATCAGCACTTATTATTATAGGCAGTTTTTATATTAGTTATGTCACTCAAAACTGGCAGTGGTTATCCCGAGCAGGTTCTTTAATTGTTATTTTGGGTATTTATTTAACGTCCAGTCAAATTATTGAGAATAGCCGCAGATTAAGTCAACGATATCGTGGTGCACAACAATATGGAAATTTCCAGCGGGATTGGGCCAGTGACAAACAGGAAAAAATTCTTCATCATGCACGAAATCATGAAGAAGAAACCTGGGTGATGGGTAAATGTGGTTTCAATCTCCTCATTTTGGGTACCTTTATTTGGGGCTTTGGTGATTTATTCCCATATTCCTTCTAATCTTGTAAGAATATTCACACATTGGCCGAGTAAGTTCTAAATAAACAAGCATAATTAGTGTCCATCCGTTTATTCCAAGCAATTGATATTATTATAAAAACAGGAAGAAAAACTGAAATAAACGGCCGGATAAAATG
>JAHXHI010000137.1 GCA_025656775.1 gamma proteobacterium symbiont of Bathyaustriella thionipta | reverse complement strand
CGGTGGAAAAACTGGAAGAGTTGCTTCCCTGGAATTTTAAAAATCAGCATTAGATAAAGTCAAGAACGCTGCTCATTAAGCGTTTACGTTTAATCGGAACCTTATTTGGTACCGGCGGCCCCTTCTATGTTATTTACTTACAATTACAGGGACTTGGAAAAACGACCTTTAAAGCGAGCATTGCAACCATTCTTTTTCTTGACGGTACAACACGTATTACTGCTTATTCTATTAATGGCTTTTATCCATTAGATACCATCATTCTCATTGCTGTCAGCTTACCGACAATGATTATTGGCATGACGATTGGTGGGCACATCCATGTAAAAATTTCACATCAGATGATTCAAAAAGGTATCGGGATTTTATTATTATTCAGTGGTAGCGCACTCTTATTTTAATAATGGCGCGCAGCCACTGATAATGCTTGCTTATTAACTTATTGATAACAATATTTAATTATCTCAGGTTAGTTTGTTTGTGCGCGGGAATATCTGCATTCTTTGCCTGAGAAAAATTAGCGAATTGCAAGTTAGCAGTACTTAAAGCAACCCCTGAGAAATTCGCATCTGCGACATTAGCACTACGTAACATTGCACCGTTTAATATCGCATCGGTCAAATCAGCATTTCGCATATCCGCTTGTGTCAGATTAGTTTTTTTAAATATGACTCGAGCCATATTTGCACCAACCATACTGGCATTTTCCAGTTTGGCCAGCGTAAAAACGGCTGGCTGTTGAGTCACCTCACCACTCAGTTCAGCACGATCCAGATTAGAGTTGTTTAAGTCCGCATTATTAAAATGAGCACCACATAGATCGGAATCTGATAAGTTACAATTACTGAGATTGGCATGATGGAAAGAGGCTTCACATAAATCAGCTTCAGAAAGATCGGAATTACTCAGATCAGATGATTTAAAAGAAGCATAACTTAAATCTGCATCTTTAAAATTTGCATGTTGTAAATTAACAAAATCCAATTCAGCAGCCAGCAGAATTGTTTGACTTAAATTGGCATTATTCAAATCAGCTGCACCAGAAGCTCTGCCACTGCTAAAAACAGAGCGACTGAGATCGGAACCTAATAAATTCACCCCGGGCATATTGGCACCGGAGAATTCAGCAAATTGCAGTTGCGAGTTACTGAGATCAGCACCCGATAAATTAGCTAAAGAAAAATCCGCATGCCGTAGGTCTTTATTGCTTAAGTCTGCATCTTTCAAATTCATGGATCGAAAATCTGCATGGGTTAATGTGTCGGCATCAACACTTAATAAAACATCCCCACTTGTTTTTGATTTAATTTTAATCAATTTTACTCCTCCCTTATTATGTATAGTGTTATCAATTATGTTAGCGTATTTTTATACAATTTTCTGGTTATGACTCTTTTATTTCCCATGAAGCGCCTTTTTAAAAAGCAATAGTTGCAAGGTATTGTATTTCTCAATGATTGTTTTAAAAATCAGGGTAGAGCTTACCTGCATTATAAAGATTAATAATAAAATCCTGCTCATCCTTTGAGGCAATTTTTATGAGAGCGTCTAAATCAATCTCTCGTTGTTCACATAATTTTTTTGCAAAATGTTCTGAGACCTGATAATCCTGACCATCAATAAATAAAAGACAATTTTTTTCTGATTCTGCTAAGTCAGTAAATGCAAAACGACTGGCCGGGTGACGTAATAATGAAGCTTCCTCTTCCAGTAATAGTTGCTGTAATTGTAATAAATCCTCTACCGGTTCTTCACACTCATTCAGATAATCCACTTTTGAATCACTCACAAACTGACCAAACCAACGTGCAAGTTCTGGACTTTCCGGATCAAGATACTGGCGAAATATGCTGCGCATTGCTTCAATAGCTTCAGGTGAAATTTCATTGGGATGAGATTTTAATGCGCCTTGAGGCAGTTGATAGGTTTTGTTAATCGACAGGTCATTGGTCACATGAGCAATAAAGTCATTAACTAAATCGGTATGGCTAGTGGCACGAAATCCAATAGAATAACTACTGCTTTCACCAATCGACACACCATGATGCGATACCCCGGCAGGCAGATACATCATGTCACCTGCTTCTAAAATCCATTCGAGCTCAGGCGTAAAATCTTTTTGCAGTCGAATAGCCAAATCAGGAACCACATTATCTTCAGCAACAGGCTGGGTACTTATCTGCCAGCGACGTTTACCATCACCCTGTAATATAAAGACATCATAAAGATCGATATGTGGTCCGACAGAGCCTTCCGGTGCGGCCCAGCTACTCATGAGATCATCCAGGTGCCACTCTGGAATAAAGCGAAACTGGTCAGTAATCCAGGCAAGTTCAGGGATGCATTTTTCCAGATCATTAACCACTAATGTCCAATGTGTCTCTGGCATTTTTGCAAATACGTCTTCATCCATTGGTCCATGTATGGCCTGCCATGGATGATCGCCTCCTTGTTCGATAACAATGCGTGAATTAATTTCTTCTTCACAGGATAAACCGGCCAGTTCATCGGGTGAAACAGGCGTTTGAAAATCAGGAAAAGCCTGTCTTATCAGCAGTGGTTTCTTTTGCCAGTATTCATCCAGGAAGGTATCAACATACATATCACCCAAAGGGCTTTTTACTTGTTTTTGAGACATATTAAACGTTAAATACACTTTGTTATTAATTAAACAACACCTATTTCAAGATAGGAGCGGGCAATTTTTCTAATAGAAGTTACATAAACTGCGGTTCTCAAATCAGAAATCTTTTCATTATTAGCCATTGTTGCACGAATTTCCTGATAAGCAAGACGCATGGTGTCATCAAGACCGGAACGAACCAAATCTAATTCATCAGCACCACGACCAATACTATGACGAATTTTATCAGAAACTGCATGTCCGGTTGCTTCTTCAAGCACTTTGGTCATTTCCACGCCACGCATCTCATCATGACGACGCTGCATACGACCAAAACGAATATGTGAAATATTTCGTATCCACTCAAAATAGGACACGGTGACCCCCCCCGCATTGGCATAAGCATCCGGGATAACCACGATTCCTTTTTTGTTCAGAATTTCATCGGCACCAAAGCTAATGGGCCCATTAGCAGCTTCTACTATGAGCTTGGCATTGATGCGATCAGCATTTTCCATGGTGATCTGGCTTTCTAAAGCGGCAGGAATCAAAATATCACATTGCTTTTCAAGTACAGCATGCCCCTCTTCAACAAATTTAGCACAAGGGAATGTTTGAATGCCCTCATGGTCTTCAATGTGTTGATGCAATTGTTCGATATCAATACCATCATCATTTATCAAAGCACCATTGTGTTCAATCACTGCAGTTATTTTTACACCATCTTCTTCAGACAAAAACTTGGCGGCATGATAACCGACATTTCCTAATCCTTGTATAACACAGGTTTTACCCTCCAGAGTACCCTTCATATGGGCACTTTTCACATCTTTTGAATGGCGAAAAAATTCTTTCACCACATATTGAACGCCGCGTCCAGTTGCTTCGACACGCCCCTGAATACCGCCATGATGCACTGGTTTTCCTGTCACACAGGCAACATAGTTGATGTCGTCCGGGTGCAGGTGTTTGTAAGTATCAGCCATCCATGCCATTTCTCTTTGACCGGTACCGATATCAGGAGCGGGTACATTAGTCGATGGGCTTAAAAAGCCCTTACGAATAAGCTCTAAAGTAAATCGACGGGTGATCAGTTCCATTTCTTCACGTGAATACTGGGATGGGTCAATTAATAAGGCCCCTTTGGAGCCACCAAAGGGAACATCGACAATGGCACATTTATAAGTCATCAATGCAGCGAGTGCTTCCACCTCATTTTGATCGGCATAAGGCGCGTAACGTATTCCCCCTTTTGAGGGTAAACGATGGGTACTATGATTGGCTCGCCAACCCGTAAAGACTTCAACTTTGCCCCGTATTTTAACCGGGAACTGAACCTGTAAAACGGCATTGCAGGATTTAACAGCCTTAGCAATACCGTCTTCAAGCTCCATCACAGAGATGGCTTTATCAACCATCAAATTAACGCCATCTCGAAAACTGGGTTCATTAAATGCTTTACTCATATATCCATCCTATATATTTCATTAAAAAATATAGCTTTAAGTCAAAGAGAATAATTGATATAGATCAGCGTCATTTTTCAACTTTAATGGTAAATTGATTTTTTATTATAAAGTCGAGTTAATTATTGATTATGCGTTTCATATTTTTATGTTTATGTTTCTTTATATTCTCTCCCCTTAGTATGGCAGAAAATCACCCCGATGAAAAAAATATTTTAAACAAAGGCAGTTGTGATACCCCCAAACCATTTACCGATTTAAGTCATTGTGATTTTTCAGGAAAAAAAATTATCAACGCTGATCTGCGCGGCGTGAAACTCGATGGTATAAAACTTGATAACGCACAATTTATAGATTGTAATTTAGAAGGTGCCAGTATCCGGAAATCCAGTCTGAAATGGAGTAATTTTTCTGGCTGCAATCTAAAAAATGTTGATTTACAGGAAAGTAACTTATTCCATACTCAATTTGATGGCGCTAATTTAAATCGAGCCAATCTTTCTAAAGCCTTTATGTTTGGTACCAAACTTAATTTTGCCACTGCCCACAATGCCCTGTTTAATCAAGCGCATATGAAAGATATTAATATGGAAGAATCTGATCTAACTGGCAGTGAAATAAAAAACAGTAAGATGCTCAGAGCAGTACTTATAAATTCCATATTAGTTAATGTTGATCTCAGCGGCTCAAACCTCACGGGCGCTGCACTTGAAGAAAGTAATTTAAATCAAACGATTATGCATGAAACCCGATTAAATGGTTCACAACTCACTGATACCAGTTTAATGGGTTCTGATCTAAAAAATGCTCATTTTGATAATGCCTTATTTGAAAATACTGATTTTTCAAATGCCAAAAATATTCCAGACATCTTACAACATCAAATGGACGCAAATGGTAAAATTCAATAGCGCTCTATGACGATTGAGTGATTAATCATCCAATAATCTAAAGTAAGAAATGGCAACAACACTGACTAACACCGGATAGGCAAAATTAAGAAATGAATTTCAACTCTAGCGAACATAGTGCTATGATAAAGCTTTAAAATTTTAACTGAGTAATCAACTCAAATTGTGTAAATTAAATTGTACAAACAGAAAGGGAACTAAATGAATATATTAATCTTTGGACCAAATGGTAGTGGTAAGGGTACTCAGGGCGCAATCGTTCAGGAAAAGTACAATATTGCTCATATCGAATCCGGTGCAATTTTTCGTAAAAACATCGGTGGCGGCACAGAATTAGGTAAACAGGCAAAAGAATACATTGATCGCGGTGATTTAGTACCAGATGATATTACTATTCCAATGATCCTGGATCGTCTCAAAGAAGATGATTGTAAGAACGGCTGGTTATTAGATGGCTTTCCACGAAACAAAGTACAGGCAGAAACATTATCCAAAGCATTATTAGATGAAAATATTCATTTAGACTATGTGATTGAAATCGTTTTAGATCGTGATGTGGCAAAACTTCGTATTACCGGTCGTCGTTTATGTGAAAATGATAATAACCATCCGAATCACATTGCCTTTGATGCCATCAAACCTGCAGAAAAAGACGGTGAAATGGTCTGTCGTGTTTGTGGTGGTAAATTATCTGCACGTGCAGATGATCAGGATGATGAAGCCATCGATAAGCGTCATGATATTTACTATGACGAAAACACAGGCACAATGGCTGCAGTTAACTTCTTCAAAGGACATAGCGAGTTAACTAAAGTGATCCCAATTGACGGTGGCCCATCAATTGGTGAAGTCACAGAAGCAATAATGGCTGCATTGTAATTAATAAAACAGACATTTAACAGTAACAAAAAAGCCCTCTTAACAAGGGCTTTTTTATTGCCTAAAATAAGGCACTATTAAGCCACATATGAGTAGCTATACTGGCAAAGTACCCCACAGCAATAACAGGCGTCCATTTTAAATGACTGACAAAAGTATATTGTCCTCGTGCCTGTCCCATAAGAGCAACGCCTGCTGCCGAACCTATTGATAAAAGTGATCCTCCCACACCAGCAGTCAATGTCACCAATAACCATTGCCCTGCTGACATATCAGGCTGCATGGTCAACACGGCAAACATCACTGGTATATTATCCACAATTGCTGATATAACACCAACACTGATATTGGCATAGGTTGCACCCCATTGATGATACATAAGTTCAGAAGCCAGTGATAAATAGCCCAGAAATCCCAAACCGCCCACACATAACACAACACCATAGAAAAAGAATAAGGTATCCCACTCCGCCCTTGCTACCGTTACAAAAACATCAAAGGCAACGACATCACCATGTTGAGCATCCTGTCGTTCACTTTGCCTGCGCTCATTGAGAATACATTTCTTTGTGGTCTGTTTGAGGTAATAACCTAATAACTGAAGATAACCAAGACCTGTTAACATTCCAATAACAGGAGGCAAACCTAGAACACTATGAAAACTCACTGCTGTAATAATGGTCATCAAAAAAAGTAAAATAATACAGCGTGCACCACGTTTCATAATAACAATACTACTTGAAGCAGGTGGATATTCATCAGGAATGGCAAAATACATAATCACAGCAGGGACAAGGAAATTAACCAGTGAGGGTATAAACAACACAAAAAATTCATTAAAACGTAATATTTCTTTTTGCCAGACCATCAAGGTTGTAATATCACCAAAGGGACTGAACGCACCACCAGCATTAGCAGCAACCACCACATTGATACAGGCCAGAGTAACAAACCGGGAGTTGCTTCTGCCAACGGCCATAATCACCGCACACATCAGTAACGCTGTCGTTAAGTTATCCGCCACCGGGGAAATAAAGAAGGCCAGAAAACCTGTCATCCAGAACAGCTTACGAAAACCATAACCTTTACGAATCAACCAGGCCCGCAGTGAATCAAAAACCACCCTTTCCTGCATACCATTAATATAGGTCATGGCAACCAGCAAAAACAGCATCAACTCAGCATATTCTAGTAGATTATGGCGTATGGCACTTTCAGCGATATCAGATAATCCCTGCTGCATATAAACCCAGCCGATCATCGACCAGATAATACCGGCAGCTAAAATAACGGGTTTAGACTTACGCAAACGGGTAAACTCTTCTGTCATCACAAACAGATAAGCAATAAGAAAAAAAATTAATGAGAGATAACCAATAGGAGTGGCAGTCAGATCAAGGGCTTTATGAGCACTGCTTTCCTGTGCAAAGAGTTGTATCGGGAATAAGAGCGGCACAAGAAATAAAAGAGAGTGGAGATAATGTTTAAAAATGTCCATATTTCTCACCATTAAGAGTCATCACCTCCGTTCAAAATCATTGACAAGAATGAATATCAGAGGCTCAGACATTTAATTTATTATTAAGAAATATTATCTCAGATGACTTTAATTAGTGTCCATCCGTAAATAGCCTTTTTTTAGCATTCAACTAAAAAAAAGGCCATACAAAATCATATTCAGCTTTCTTAAAATT
>JAHXHI010000011.1 GCA_025656775.1 gamma proteobacterium symbiont of Bathyaustriella thionipta | reverse complement strand
TAATCTTAGAAATTGAAAGCTATTTATGAATCCTGTATTGTGGATTTATTGAAAAAGTATTAAAAATAGGGGTTATTCTACAGCCTCGTTAGTGCTGACTGGTCGATTAACAGGTAATCACCTGACAGTAGTTGTACATCAGCAGGTATGATATCGCCGATACGAAGTTTGATAATATCGCCTGGTACCAGCTCGCGAGCCTGTATTCGTTTGAAGAGCGCTTCTCGTAATACGGTGACTTCATGCGCCATGTCGGCTTTGAGTGCTTTTAATGCATTTAAAGCGCGGTGTTCCTGAAAAAAATCCAGTCCTGCATTAACCAGCAGCATAAACAGAATGATGGCGAAGTCTTCCCATTTTTGTACCAGAGCAGAGAGCAGGGCTGCGATTTCGATCATCCAGGGGATTGGCCCCCAAAAACGACGGAAAACACGTTGCCAGAGTGTTTCTTCTTTCTCTTCTATTTCATTATAACCATACTGTGCAATGCGTTTGCCGGCTTCTTCATCGCTAAGGCCTCTCTCGATTGGAGTTGCAAATCCATTGAGTGTCTCGGTAACGGATTGTTCAGAGTAAGTATCTGTGCTTATGGTCATAATGTTGGACTCATTGTTTATCAGTTTTGATGTATTAAAAAAGATCCACTGTTCAAAAATTATTCAGAGATATTAGGTGGGTTAAAATCTTTATTTTTATCCATTCGACTATTTTCCAATGTCATTAACTAACATGTAATTTAAAAAATTCCTGTTATGTGCGTTAAAACTTTGCTGATAATGTCTTTATAGTTTAGTTGATAATAGAGACAAAATGTTACACCAGGTGATATTGTTTATAAAAAATTGAGGTATGAATATGATCTAATACACTGGCTTATATTTATATCGGGTTATGATGGGAATATTTTATAAATGTTATAATGTTTACGCTGAAGCCGAACATACATTGAATATGGTTATTAACGTTATTTGATGATGTTTTGTTTTTATGTAATGTATTATTTAAACTTTGTTTTATTGTCTTTATCAATTTCGTCCAGGCCTTTGGGTGTTTTGATATTATTTTTTATAAAAATTAATACTTGAGTGTATAAATGAAATTTGAGACTCTCTTTCCTTTTCTTATCTGGTTTAAATTACTGACTAAAGAATCTGTTAAAGCAGATTTTGTCGCCGGTTTAACCGGTGCAGTGATTGTGCTTCCACAAGGTGTTGCGTTTGCAACAATTGCTGGATTGCCACCAGAATATGGTCTTTATACTGCGATGGTGATGCCGATCATTGCCGCTTTATTTGGTTCATCATTTCATTTGGTTTCAGGCCCAACTACGGCTATTTCTATTGTCGTATTTTCAGCAGTGAGTCATCATGCCACTCCAGGTACACCAGAATTTGTTCACATGGCACTGACACTGACTTTTTTGGCTGGTGTTTATCAATTTGCTTTTGGTGTAGCCAGGTTAGGTTCTCTGGTTAATTTTGTCTCACATACAGTGGTTATTGGATTTACGGCAGGGGCGGCTATTTTAATTGCCACCAGCCAGCTAAAGCATGTTACGGGAATTTTTGTCCCCAAAGGCGAGACTTTTCTTCATACATGGATGGATTTGTATGCCGGAATAGGGGATATTAATCCATACCTGCTTGTTATTGGTATAGCAACGCTAATCAGTGCGCTCATTGCAAAACGCTTTATGCCTAAACTCCCAAATTTGCTGATTGGAATGATTATTGGCAGTGTGCTTGCGTTGTTTTTTAAAAATTATACTGATATTAAACTCGTTGGAGAAATTCCAGCTCACTTGCCACCACTTTCTCATCCGGAATTCTCCTTTGAGACATTAAAATTATTGGCACCTGAAGCATTTGCTGTGGCCTTATTAGGCTTAATTGAAGCAGTCTCAATTAGTCGGGCTGTTGCCACTAAATCCAGTCAACGAATTGATTCAAACCAGGAGTTTATAGGTCAGGGATTATCCAATATGACAGGCAGCTTTTTTTCCAGTTATGCAGGCTCTGGCTCGTTTACCCGCTCAGGTATCAACTATGAAGCAGGTGCAAAAACACCCTTGTCAGCTATATTGGCGGCCATTTTTTTAATGATTATTGTTTTATTGATCGCTCCTTTAACTGCTTATTTACCGATAGCAGCAATGGGCGGTGTTATTTTACTGGTTGCCTATAATCTGATTGATTTTCATCATATTAAGCATACACTGTCATTCAGTAAATCTGAATCCAGTATATTGATAACCACTTTTTTTGCGACGCTGTTTTTAGAGCTGGAATTTGCTATTTACCTGGGAGTACTACTTTCACTTATCTTGTTTCTGGCAAAAACATCAACACCCAGAATTCCCACTTTATCTTTTGATGATGCTGTTGGTGACCCTAATAGAAAATTAGTCAATATTAACAAAAAACCGGTTAAGCAATGCCCTCAACTGAAGATTATACGTATTGATATGTCTATCTATTTTGGCTCTATCAATCATATTCAAAACCGGATAGCTAATATTGTTGAAAATGAAAGAATTTATCATATTTTAATTGTGGCATCGGGGATTAATTTTATTGATCTGGCGGGAGCTTCAGCTCTGGTGGCAGAAAATTCAAGTTTGAAAAAACTAGGAGGTGGTTTATATTTTGTGGATATAAAAGCGCCTGTTTATGAATTTTCGGCCAAATCATGTTTTATTAAGAAAGTCGGAAGTAATCACTTCTTTGATTCAAAACCGGAAGCGATAGCCGCTATATATAAAAAATTGGATAAAAATATCTGTGCACAATGTAATGCTCTGATCTTTAAAGAATGTCAATAAACTTATCTGATTTACTCGTTGGCTTAAGAATATAAAGGTGTAAATTAAAAACTAATTTTGCAGCTTAGTGACGTATTATGTATAAAAAGCCTGTGGCTACTTACTTATATATTTTTCAGCAATTTTATTTTGTGAACGTGTTGCCCTGTCAACAATTCCCGGAAAAAATGGCATTAATTCGCACAAATAGAGATTCTGGAAAGCCCAGATATTTTTCCTTTTTATTTTTAATAATAGAATGAATTATTTGTTTAGCTACCCAGTCAGGACTATCCATGTTCATTTTAACCTCTTTAGCCATAGCATAAACAGCGCTGGAATTAAGCGATGTTTTCACTGCTCTGGGAGCAATATAGGATACTTTGACCGGGGTCTCAGCCAATTCCCTGCGTAATGCCTGAGAAAAACCGCGCAAAGCAAACTTGCTGGTTGAATAGGATGTAAACCAGGCAAAGCCAATCGAACCAAAAACTGAGCCCACATTAACAATGTGCCCTTTATTCTGCAATTTCATATAAGGCAGCACTTTCTTGCAAAGCTGCATTGGGGCTATGACATTGGTCTGAAACACCGCTTCAATTCGCTCATCAGATTGCTCAAGTAAAGAGGTAAAATCCATAATACCCGCTGTATTGAGCAATATATCATAACCGGAAAAGCTTTCTTCCATTTTATCAATAATTGTCTGACGTCCTTGCTGAGTGATAATATCAGCAACAATCAAGGTAATATCATCACTATTATTGGAAAGCTGTCCGGCCAGTTGCTCCAGTTTTTCCAGAGAACGACCAACCATACCCAGCTTGCAGTCATGAGTGATCAGCTGTTTTGCTAATTCAATGCCAATGCCGCCAGTAGCGCCCGTAAGAATTATTCTCTGATTTTTTAATTGTGTCATCACTGAACAGCCTATTGATTCATGGTCTTTAATTTTGCTTGAATTTCATTTTGGCGCCCTTTATCGGCAAGAGGTCTTTGTGGTCTTGCGGGTGCTTTAAGGGCCTTATTGAAATAAGTGGACGCTTCCTCTTTTTTACCTTGATCAAGTAAGAAATCACCATAAAAGTAATTAGAATCAATTCCATCAGGGTTTAATAATAAGGCCTTTTTTAGATATTCTTCAGCTTTGTCATCATTGCCAAAGCCAATAGGCCATCCTGGTACTTGATAATAAAGACTGCCTAATGAGGTATAGATTGAACCATGTAAAGCATCAGGGTTAATTTTTTCTGCCTCAAGCAATAGTTTTCGTGCTTTTTTTACTTTGCCTAAAGCGCCAAAGCCACCGGTTTTCCCTGCATCAGAACTGACAATAATAGCATTCCAGATAAGTGGCTCAGCTTTTTGTGGATAGTCTTTAACCGCTTGTTCTGCTTTTTCAGTTAATTGTGTAAAAGTCTTATCCAAATCAGCCTCAGCAGTTTCATAATTTGCAATGGCCCATTGTTTTTGTAAGTCCTGAACTGCTGTATCCATAGAGTTGGCAGAAACCGCAGCAGTGAGTAATGATAATGCCGGTAGAATGATTAGAGCGATCATGCTACTTAATTTAGTATTTTTCATATTTATTTCCTTAGTCATTTATTAGCCCTTAAATGGGAATGGAACGAAAGATATCGCCATATAATTTATAAAACATTTTTGCCGCATGAATAATGACGTTCTGATCTTCTTCATCAGTGATTTTATTCATCAGTGATTCATAAAAACTCATATGTTCAATATCCAGTGAACCATGAGAAGTCAGATAACTAAAGGCACTATCCGGCAGGCTTAATTTTTCCTGAATATTCCCGGCTGCATTGGTTGCCAAAGCAATGCTGGTGCCTTCTAAAACGAGAACCATACCAAAAAAACCAATCGGATTAATACGCATTATCAGGTCATAGGCATAAGCAACCATAAGCTCTGTTGCTTGTGAAGCTTGTCCAAAACGAACATGCTCAGCATTCATACCGGTTGCTGTAATATCATTTAAAATCCACTCCTGATGACCCAGCTCTTCTTCAATATATTCTGCCAGGGCATTTCTCAACCATTCTTTATCCTGTGGAATACGACTCCCGCAAGCCATCAATAACGGTGTTGTATGTTTAACATGGTGATACGCCTCCGTTAGAAATGCCTGATAGGTCTGTAATGAAATATCACCAGCACTGCCTTTTTGTAAAGTTTCAATCTGCTGCAGTTCATTACGCTCTTGTTCAGTTGCAGTCATTAAAGTATTAAAAAAATCAGTCACACTGCTCTCCATTTAACAGTTCTCCGTTTAAATTGTTGTCAGTTAATCCATTTTCATTTACATAAGATTGTTCAAGCTGATGTTCATAGGCTTGATAAATTGCCATACGCCTTGGCCGTCCGGTACCTGTCAATTGCCTATTTTCAATACTAAAAGGCGCATCGGTTAAAATAAAATCCACCACCCTGGCATAATCAGGCAATTGGGTATTTAACTTGTCTAATGATGTTTTTAGTTCAGCAGTATTAATATCATCTGTTGTATGGTTGAATCTTGGTACAATAATGGCTACCAAATAAGGCTTAGCATGACCATAAACAACACATTGTGCAATTATGGGTAGGGCCTCAAGCTCTTTCTCAATCCATTCAGGTGAGATATTTCGACCAAAAGAAGTATTAATAATATTTTTCTTGCGTCCGGTAATATAAAGAAATCCATCCTCATCCAGATGTCCTATATCACCGGTGGCATAAAATTCATCTTTGTCAGTAGTATCTTGTCCTAAATAACCACTAAAAAGGTCATCTTTTACTAATACTTCACCTTCGTTACTGAGCTTAATCTGATGAGCAGATAACACTTTGCCCACTGAACCAATACGGTTTTCAGTGGGATTATTAACAGTCACCACGGATATTGCTTCAGATAAACCATAACCTTCATAAACAGGAATATTTAATTGATTTGCTAAATTCAGAATGGTTCTCGAGACGGGGGCTCCGCCCATAGCAATAAAACGGATAGAATCAGGGAGACGGTATCCTTTTGAAATTGCATTGACCAACAGCAGTAATAATTGAGGAATAATAATAAAAGCCGTCGGCTTATAATTTTGTATTGATGAGAGTAGTTTATCCTGATTGATCTGACTTGAACCTGATAAACCAATTGTATCTGGTGATAATAAAATGGCTGTTGCGCCGCAATAAAGCGGCACGTAAAGACCGCCAATATTTTCCAATAAGGTTGATAACGGTAAAATTGACAGTGACACATCATCCTCAACAACCTCACTGGCAATTGCAAGTGACATCACCTTTGTTAGAATTGCCTGTTCAGATAAAAGAACCCCCTTGGGTTTATCTGTCGTACCCGATGTATACGTAATTTTTGCAATTTTTTTTATACAGATAGTTTTATTCTCTAATAATCCTGGCGGTTTCTTAAGACTTAATAAATTCAGACTTATACCCGCAATATGAATACTATCCTGACTAAGAATCCTATCATTGAGCTCATGAAACAACGGTATATAGATATCGGAATCGTCTAGAATTAAATAGTCTGCCTGAGAATCAAGTAAGGCATGTTTCAATTGTTCAATAGAAAAAAAACGGGGCAGCGGCACAGCACATTGTTCGTTGAAAAAAAGTGCCAAATCCACTACTGCCCAGGCAGGATGATTATCCAGCAGCAGAGCAAAAGTTTGTTGATCATTATCTGCTGTTAATCCGCAAGTTAATTTAAGATAAGCACACGCAGATTCGATTTCTTTTAGTAATGTTGAATAATCCAGCGCAACATCATTACCTTGAATGGCAATCTTTTGTGGTCGTTTAACGGCTGTTTCATGAATTTTTTTCAATAAAAGATTCAAGCGACTTTCCTTTTAAAATGAGCCCTCTCTTGTGGATTAAGGTTGTTTTCCTGTTGCCCTAAATGACATGCTTTTTCAAATAATGGAATTAACTCTTTATTTAATTGATAAATATTTTCTTTAACAATATTAAATGCCAGAGTTATATTACCTGTTAAGACCATGGGTTTCTTTTGATAATATTCCGGTCCCCATTTGTGTTGAATATCCTTAGGTAAACACTCATGTTTTGCTTCAGCCAGTAATTCAAGAGGAATATTCATACGTTTAAAAGCATTAGCAATTCCCGGTACCAGTGTAAAAACAATGTATTCATAACCAGCAGAATATAAAAAACCAGTCAGAGTTGTAATTAACCAACGCGTCTGTCCTACACTCTTTGGTGCAAGGTTGCCAACTTCAACCACGACCTGACGGGAAATTGGCTTATGGTAAATACGTTGCAGTTCATTTTCTAATGAATCATTGAGATAATATTCAGAAAATAATGCTTCATTTTTGGCACAACGAACACCGGCAACTGCTTTTATCGATTGTTCCTGATCGGTACGGTCTTCCTGATTCGTTTCGATTGAAATTAAATTGGGATAGAAATGTTCAATTTCAGCATTATAGAATTTTTTATAGACATGACTGATAAAGTCTTCCAAACGTACTCGTTCGGTCATACCCGTTTTGAAATAGTTAATTCTTGCAGATAATGTCTGCTGCTGACTTTTATAGTCTGCAAACAGCATTGGGGGATTTGTTTTTAAGGTTGATGTCATTGACTAAACTCCAAAAAAATTTCATTAGAGCTAGTTTAACCAGTAAACCTTAAATAAACCGTAACTATTCAGCATAAATTTAAAAAAAATTGAAAAAAAAAGCTTGACAGAAAAGTTATGTAATTTATTAAAACCGACATGTCTAT
>JAHXHI010000245.1 GCA_025656775.1 gamma proteobacterium symbiont of Bathyaustriella thionipta | reverse complement strand
ACTACAAGCTAATAAATTTTTAACGTCTCATCAAACGACCGTTTGATGAGACATGAGCCTTCGTATCTACAAAGTACCTAAAACAGGTTAAAATCATTGCATTTAACCGTCTCATTATTCATAATCTTATTTATCCGATAGTTAGCTATAAAATGAGACGATATCAATGGAAACCCAAAACTCCGGAAAAATAGTCGGTTATGCCAGAGTCAGTACTGATTATCAAAACCTTGATCTTCAGATCGATGCTTTGAAAAAAGCAGGATGTCAAAAAAAGGATATTTTTATTGATAAAGTCTCCGGAGCAAAATCAGAACGTCCAGGTCTAAATGCCTGTATGAACTCATTGGGCAAAGGAGATACACTTCTGGTATGGCGTTTAGATCGGCTTGGCCGTTCAATGCCTCACCTGGTCTCTGTTGTTGAATCACTGAAAGAGCAGGAAATAGGATTTCGTTCAATTTGTGATGGAGCTATTAATACCACCACAGCATCAGGTGAACTGGTTTTTAATATTTTTTCTTCATTGGCTCAATTTGAAAGAAGGTTGATCCAGGAACGAACCAGAGCAGGATTGGTAGCAGCTCGTTCAAGAGGAAGAAAAGGTGGCAGAAGAGCTATAAAAGCAGAAAATCCTAAAGTAGTAACAGCCAAAAAGATGCATCAAGATAAAAGTCTGTCAATTGATGAAATTTGCCAGTCATTAAAGATTTCAAGAGCAACTTTTTATAGGTACCTGGAAAAATGAGCACAACAGATGGCGGGTTTGGCAGCTATGTGGTAACTACCCCACAATGTGATGAATACACAAGAAAAAAAATCCAGCGGTGATATTTTGCTGGTAGATGATGTTCCAGCCAACCTTAAGTTGTTGATGAATATTCTGAACACAGAAGGATATAAAGTTCGCCCGGCAATGAATGGTCAACAAGCATTGGCCAGTGCTAAAAAAAACAAGCCGGATTTAGTGATGCTGGATGTAAGAATGCCTTGTATGGACGGCTGGGAAGTCTGTCGGCAATTAAAAGCGGATAAAAACACTAAAGATATTCCGGTGATATTTATTAGTGCGCTTGATACCTTGAGTGATCGTGTTAAGGGATTTAAAGTCGGTGGAGTGGATTATATTATCAAGCCATTTCAGCGTGAAGAGGTATTGGTTCGAGTCAACACTCATATTGAATTGTATCGTATGAAATGTAATCTGGAACAACTTGTTGATGATCGTACAGAAAAACTTAATCAGGCTAACCAGGCTCTACAGATGAGTAAAGCCAGGCTGACAGAAGCACAGCGTATTGGACACCTGGGTAACTGGAACTGGAATATCGTTTCTAATGAAATTTACTGGTCAGATGAATGCTACCGAATTTTTGGATTTTCACCTCAGAGTTTTACTGTGACTTATGATGATTTTATGGGAATGGTGCATCCGGAAGATAGAATTTTACTAAACAAAGCGGTACAAAATAGTTTATCGGATCCTGAATATATCTACAATATTGAACACCGTATTCTGCGTCAGAATGGGACTGAAGGTGTCGTACATGAACGTGCTGAAATAAGCAGGGATGAGAAAGGTAAACCTATCACTATGACGGGGACCGTTCTGGAAATAACTGACCGTAAACTCACAGAAAAAAACTGGTTCAGGCTGCCGCTGTATATGAAAGCACCGCTGATGGAATTATAATTACTGATGCTAATTCCTGTATCCAGGCTGTTAACCCGGCCTTTACCAGAATCACAGGCTATAGTGAATCAGAAGTCATTGGTCAACCTGCGAGTTTCCGTCGTTCTGGCCGTCATGACCAGGCATACTTTCAGACGCTCTGGCGTGCTCTCACAAAACTTGGGACATGGCGTGGTGAAATCTGGAACCGTAGAAAAAATGGTGAAACTTACCCAGAATGGATGACCATTAGTGTTGTTCTCGATAATGAGGGAATGATTAGTAATTATGTCTCAGTGTTTTCTGATATCTCCAGTATTAAAAATGTAGAAGCACAATTAGTATTTCTTTCCCAGCATGATCCATTGACGGAATTACCTAATCGCCTGTTACTTAATGACCGTTTATCACATGCCATAGAAAAGTCTGTTCGAAATGATGAGAAGCTTGCGCTGTTATTTATGGATCTGGATGGTTTTAAAGACATTAATGATACTTTTGGTCATCCAATGGGGGATAAATTACTTCAACAAGTGTCTAAACGCTTACAAAAATATTTGCGTCAGGGTGATACTCTGGCCCGTTTAGGGGGTGATGAATTTTTACTTGTTGTAGAAAAATTTACATTTGTTGATGAGCTTGAACAGGTCTCCAAAAAGATTATCTCTATCCTGAGTGAACCGTTTGAAGTGCAAGGTAATAAATTGTTTGTTGGGGTGAGTATTGGTATTAGTGTTTGTCCTGATGATGGTTATGATGCTTCTACCTTGATTCGCAATGCAGACAGTGCTATGTATCGTGCTAAGGAGTTAGGGCGTAATAACCACCAGTTCTATACCTGTGAATTAACTAAAGCGGTTACTGAACGTCTTGCACTGGAATCAGAACTTCGAAATGCACTTGAAAGAGATGAATTTCAGCTCTATTATCAGCCTCAGGTTGAATTGAAAAGTGGTCGTATTATCGGTGCAGAAGCACTGATTCGCTGGCAGAGTCCCCAAAGAGGAATGGTTCCACCTAATAAATTTATCCTTTTGGCTGAAAAGGGTGGGCTGATCCTGTCTATTGGTGAATGGGTGATGCGTGAGGCTTGCCGCCAGGTGATTAAATGGCGAGACGAGGGGTATTTTCTACAACGCATTTCAGTCAATGTATCCGGACTGCAGATACAGCGTGGAAGGTTAGCTGAAACGGTTGAACAGATTTTATCTGAAACAGGACTAGAGGCTGCCTGCCTGGATTTAGAAATCACTGAAGGCGTGTTAATGAGTAACCCCAAAGAGGTCATTGAAATTTTGCAAGACCTGAGAAGACTGGGACTATCTCTTGCTGTCGATGACTTTGGTACGGGCTATTCATCACTCAGTTATCTAAAACGTTTTCCCATTAATACATTAAAAATAGATCAGGCTTTTATCAGGGATATTCCTGATGCGCCAAATGATGAGGCGATTGCCAGGGCCATTATAGCTTTAGGTGGCAGTTTACAGCTTGATACGCTTGCGGAGGGAGTAGAAACTGAAGCACAGCGTGATTTTTTGCTCCAGGAAGGCTGTGAATTTGCTCAGGGCTACCTCTACAGTCGGCCGCTAGCCGAAAATGATTTTATTGCCTTTATGCACGGTAATATTTTAGCTGGAACAAAATAGTGCCGCGTTTGAATCGTTTGTAAATGAACGGTATCAGGCAGATTCGCATTTGTTTGCAGAGAGTATGAAAGTTCTTATCGCTGAAGACACAGACCGATCAGGGGTGGTATAGAGGTTGCCCTTCAGGAAATAAGAGATAATCGTGATTGTCTTTATGATAAGAATGTCAGTGATGCAAAGTACTATTCA
The DNA here is from genome assembly GCA_025656775.1 of gamma proteobacterium symbiont of Bathyaustriella thionipta. GTDB lineage: Bacteria > Pseudomonadota > Gammaproteobacteria > GRL18 > GRL18 > GRL18. Next base: position 4,093 of record JAHXHI010000245.1, on the reverse strand, counting down.
ATTAACTGTGAGCCGTTTGCACTCGTTTCTGATTCCTCCTATATTAGTATCTGGTAAAGTATAGACATCTTTGTTAAAATTTCCGGGTTTATCATTTGATTATTAGTGAGTGTTCGTTCATCAATAGGACAAAATGAGCCCTCAAACTTGTTATTTTATGTATAAATACTCTGTATCTCTTATAAATAGGTTCTTTTAGTGAATAACCTCCCTGATGTTGCTGTGAAAGAGCTTGTTTTAATTGGCGGCGGGCATAGCCATGTCGGCTTGCTTAAAATGTTTGCTATGAAGCCGCTTCCAGGGCTCAGGATCACTTTGCTTGCCAGTGATATTCATACACCGTACTCTGGTATGTTACCCGGCTTTATTGCCGGCGAATATTCTTTTGATGAAGTTCATCTGGATTTACGTCCCTTATCGGAATTTGCTAATTGCCGTTTATATCATTCAAAAGTGACTGGTATTGATCCAAAGCAACAGCTTATTTATTCCGATCATCGCCCGCCAATTAAATATGATTTACTGTCAGTCAATATTGGTTCTACACCGGATGATTTTAATATTCCAGGGGTTCGTGAATTGGCGATACCTGTTAAACCAGTCAATTCATTTATAACTCAACTCGAAACAATTATTCACCGTGTGTTAAATGATGAAAATTATACAACGATTGCCATCGTTGGCGGTGGAGCCAGTGGTGTGGAACTTGTCTTATCAATTCAACATCGTGTACAGCTTGAACTGGTGCGTCACGGAAAAGCGGGTAAAGTCGTTAATTATATTCTTTTAACGGCAGCTCAGGCCGTCTTACCTTCTCATAACACGGGTGTAAGAAAACGCATTTTAACTATTTTTAAACAACGAGGTATTACGCTTCACCTTGATTCGTCAATTGTGAACATCTCATTATCGGATTCTTCTTCCAAAGAGAGTGATTCTCGTAATATTTTATGTAGTAATGGCCTACAACTGAAAGCTGATACCGTTGTCTGGTGTACTACCGCCAGCCCGGTCAGCTGGCCTGAAGAGTCAGGATTAGCGGTGGATAGACTCGGCTTTATTCAGGTTAATGATTATCTGCAATCGGTTTCTCATAGCAATATCTTTGCTGCAGGTGATATTGCATCAATGGTTAACTATCCCAGGCCTAAATCCGGTGTGTATGCGGTGAGACAGGGGCCGCCTTTATTTAATAATTTAAAACGTTTTGTTTGCGGCAAAGCGCTTAAGGCCTATAAACCACAAAAACATTTTTTGAGCTTACTCAATTGCGCAGATAAAACGGCGGTGGCCTCCAGGGGGCTGCTGGCCTTTTATGGTAAATGGGTATGGCAATATAAAAACTGGATTGATGTCAACTTTATGAAATTGTTTAGTGACTTGCCTGCCATGCAGCAAATAAATGATATGGCCATTGATCATCATATGGTTGATGAAGCAGCACTCAAGCGCATACAGGATATTCCTATGCGCTGTGGCGGCTGTAGTGCAAAAGTGGGCAGCACGGTTTTAAAACGGGTCATTGAGCGCTTAACGGCCATTTATAAAATTGATAATGAAACACCAGGCGTAATTATTGGTCTTGACCAGGCTGATGATGCGGCAGTGATTGAAGTACCTGATGGTCAATTATTAGTGCAGTCTGTGGATTATTTTAAAGCCTTTATTAATGATCCTTATTTATTAGGTAAAATTTCAGCCAACCATGCTTTGGGCGATCTGTTTGCTATGGGAGCCACACCTCATTCTGCACTTGCTTTAGTGACGCTACCTTATTCATTAGCAAATATCACTGAAGAAGAGTTATTTCTTATGATGTCGGGTGCACTGGAAGTACTTAAAGATAATAACATGAGTCTGGTTGGCGGACATACAGGCGAGGGCACTGATATGGCCTTTGGTTTGAGTGTTAATGGTTTTGTTGCAAAAAAATCAATGATGACCAAATCAGGTTTGTCAGTGGATGATGTCTTGATTTTAACCAAACCCCTGGGCACCGGTATTTTATTAGCAGCCAATATGCGTCATCAGGCAAAAGGCCGATGGATCGAAGAAGCGATAGATACTATGCTTACTTCCAATCAATCAGCGGCACAGATTTTCAACCATAATGGTGCTCGCGCATGTACTGATATTACCGGTTTTGGTCTGTTAGGGCATTTATTTGAGATGCTCAAAGCCTCTAATGTTTGTGCTCAGGTGAGTTTATCTTCCTTACCTGTTTTAACGGGTACTCATGAAATGATTCAACAAGGTATTTTTAGTTCATTACAGGAAGAAAATATTTACTTAAAAAACAGCATTTCTAATATAGAAACGTTTTCAGATCAGCAAAACTACCCGCTATTATTTGATCCGCAAACTGCAGGTGGTTTATTAGCAGGTATTCCCGCTAACCAGGTTGAACAATGCCTTCACGAATTACATTCAGCAGGTTATCCGGAGGCTGTGATTATTGGTCGTATTTTTGTAAGTGATGCTGCTGATTCTTTTGTTAAACTCTCAGGATAAATTGTTTTATGTCCAACCCAATTGATAGAGATTTAATTCGTTCATTATTTTTGCATGACACACCCTTAATGGATGTTCGTGCGCCGATTGAATTTTCACAAGGTGCATTTCCCAGTGCCGTCAATCATCCACTGATGGATGATCAGGAACGCCACGAAGTCGGTCTTCGTTACAAACAACTGGGACAAGATGCAGCGATTAAACTCGGTAACACACTGGTTAGTGGGGAGATTAAAGCACAGCGTATTGCTCAATGGCAGGCGTTTGCAAAAAAACATCCAGATGGCTATTTATATTGTTTTCGAGGTGGTTTACGTTCAAGAACAACTCAGCAATGGTTAAAAGAAAGTGGTGTTGATTTACCGCTGGTGAATGGTGGCTATAAAGCCATGAGACGGATTTTAATTGATGAACTGGAACAATCTATTGCTGATTCTAAATTTATTGTATTAGGTGGTAAAACAGGCACTGGTAAAACCTGGTTATTAAAAGAGCTCAGTGGTGCGATTGATCTGGAAGGTTTAGCGCATCATCGGGGCTCAAGCTTTGGCCGCTTCCCCGATGGACAACCTTCACAAATTAACTTTGAAAATAGTTTATCAATCACTTTGATGAAGAATCGCAGCAGAGGATTTAAGCAGTTCTGGCTGGAAGATGAAGGTCGACTTATTGGCAGTCTTTCACTGCCGCAATTACTGCAGCAAAAAATGAACGAATCACCTCTGGTAATGTTGGAAGAGGATTTACAGTATCGAATCAGTATCACGCTAAAAGATTATGTGATTGATTTAGAGTCCTATTATCAAAATCACTTTAAATATAATAATAAGCACTCGCTAATAAATAGTAAGTTAGACAATGAGCAACCGTTTATACAATTTTCTAACTATTTATTAGAGAGCTTACAACGAATAAAGAAACGTCTTGGTGGCGAACGTTACCAGAAAGTTGAGCGGCAATTACAGGCGGCTTTAAAAGAGCAGAAGAATACCGGGGATATAGAGCTGCATCGAATTTGGATAGAATCTTTATTAACCACTTATTATGATCCGATGTATGAATATCAATTAGAAAAGAAACAACAACGACTTGTTTTTCAGGGTAGCTCTCATCAAATTTTAGCTAATCAAAATAAAATTCTTGACCTGGGTTAAGGTAATTTATGTTATCAAATGTACAATCATATTCGTTTCTTATTAATTTGAATTTTTCATAGTGAGGTTATTTTGTTAACACCCACAATAAATACCTTTATGGCTGAACACCATAAAGAATGCGATGAGTTATTTGCTCAGGCAGAAGAATCTGTTGCTAACGGTAATTGGGAACAGGGCACTATTCTATGGAATGAATTTGCCGCTGATTTAGAAAAACATTTTTCTCGTGAAGAATCCATTCTGTTTCCTGAATTTGAAGAAGCAACAGGTATGTTAGGTGGTCCAACACAGATGATGCGTATGGAACATGAACAAATTCGCGCTTTGGTTGTTGAAATGTAACTATTCAGCATGATTTTTAATCTCAGATAAAATCAGGTAACTTTTTATCAAATAACAATTCCAATGCAAGACTTGAACTTACA
>JAHXHI010000165.1 GCA_025656775.1 gamma proteobacterium symbiont of Bathyaustriella thionipta | reverse complement strand
CCTTGTAAAAATACCTTGGGGGTTTGGGGGCAAAGCCCCCATAAAGATAAATTCAAGAAAATGCGACAGGTTGGTTGACATCTAGCGCAATGTACAAACCGCTGTTGATACTAAGCATCATATTATTGTGAGTCATGAGGTGACTAACGAAGGACATGATCGCTCACAACAGGCCAATATGTCAAAGCAAGCTAAAGAAGTACTCGATGTTAATGAATTAACGGTAGTGGCTGACCGAGGTTATTATTCTGGAGAGGAAATAAAAAGTTGTAAAGAATCCGATATTAAAACGTATCTTCCAAGACCACAAATGTCAGGTAACCTTAAAAAAGGCTTGTTTGCCAAACGAGATTTTATTTATAAACCTGATGATAATGAATACGAATGTCCTGCTGGTGAACGACTCACTGCTCGGCATATCTATAAAGAAAAAGGGAAACGAATAAGACGGTACACTTCCTCTTCTTGTATACGATGTTTGACGAAACCAAAATGTACAACAGGAATATATCGCAATATTAATCGATGGGAGCATGAAGAAATATTAGATGAATTAGAATCACGAATGGATCATGAGCCTGAAATGATGAAGGTAAGGCGTTCGACGGTAGAGCATCCTTATGCGACTCTAAAAATGTGGATGGAGTATACCCATTTTCAGATGAAAACCATTAAACGCGTTAGTGCGGAGATGAGCTTGCATATTCTTGCTTATAATATAAAACGAGTAATGAATATTATGGGAACAAAAGCATTAATTGAAGCCATGCAGGCGTAAGCCTGTGTTGTATTTGTATTTGTATTTTAACCAAAATAGGTGTCACTGAGTGCTTTTTACAGCATCTAAAATTTTAACGGGTAGAAATACAGCCATTTATTGTGGCTGCTGAGAATCAAGGCTATGACATAACAAACCCCACTCTCAACAGTATTTATCATAAAATTCGAGTTTTCACACATTCTGGGTCGCGAACGGCTATTTGTTTTTATAGAAATTCATTCTTTCCTTCAATTAAACAATTTATAACAATCATCTAAAAAATCCTTAGTGAAGCATGTCATGGCCATGCCTTATTTGAAGCATAAAGTGGCCAAATGGTCATTTTATGGGTGAACCGACATAAGTTATTGATTCTAAATATATGAATGGTGCCCAGGGCCGGAATCGAACCGGCACGGTATTGCTACCGAGGGATTTTAAGTCCCTTGCGTCTACCAATTTCGCCACCTGGGCTAACAGGTGTGTTTGGAGCGGGAAACGAGATTCGAACTCGCGACCCCGACCTTGGCAAGGTCGTGCTCTACCAGCTGAGCTATTCCCGCAACACGATTACTATTATATATGGAGGCTGAACCCGGAGTCGAACCGAGGTCCACGGATTTGCAATCCGCTGCATAGCCATTCTGCCATTCAGCCACATAATAGTTACTTCACTTTATAAGTATTAAAGAATTGTACAATAAAGTGGAGTTTGCTTCATGATTGGTATTTGAAGCATTTTGCTAAATTAGAAACTTTAGCTAATTTAAAACAAAGTCGAATTGGAGCGGGAAACGAGATTCGAACTCGCGACCCCGACCTTGGCAAGGTCGTGCTCTACCAGCTGAGCTATTCCCGCTTTGTTTCGATGGCGTGTATTTTAACGTTTATGAAATGTATGTCAACGGTTTTTTTAAAATTATAAGCTTATTTATATTGTCCTGATAAGAGTTATTCTTTAAGCGCAGGGAGTGCCGCTGAAATATAGTCTATCATTGACCATAAGGTCAGAAATACCGCGACATAAAGCAGGACAAAGCCTATTTCAACCAGAGGTACACCTAACAATGGCTGAGCAAAAAGGAGCCAGATAATGGCCGTCATTTGGGCTGTTGTTTTCACTTTTCCTATAATTGAAACGGCAACACTATCTCTTGAACCCACTTCTGCCATCCATTCACGTAATGCTGAAATGGTGATTTCACGGCCAATGATAATGATGGCAGCCACAGTCATAAAAGCACTATGATATTCGGTAGGATTTCTATCAACCAGGAGCACTAAGGCCACAGCAACCATGACTTTATCTGCAACAGGATCCAGAAATGCACCAAAGGCAGAAGTTTGATTCAGACGTCTTGCGAGATAACCATCAAACCAGTCTGTGATTGCTGCTATCATAAAAATAATTGATGCAGCTTGATTAGCCCAGGATACCGGTAGATAAAAAACCACCACAAAGACAGGAACAAGCAACATTCTAAAAGAAGTTAATAAATTGGGTATTGTATATTCCATAAGCGTTTTATTTCACTTTATTGATAGACACTAACTATGAAAATGGTCATAAATTTTTTGTGCGAGGGCTTTACTAATACCATTTATTATAGCTAAATCTTCCACTCCTGCACGGGTGACTTCCTGTAAACCGCCAAACTGTTTTAAAAGCAGTTGTCTGCGTTTTGGTCCAAGACCGCTGATTTTTTCCAACGGGGATGTTTTTCTTGTTTTGGCACGTCGATTTTTATGACCTGTAATAGCAAAACGATGTGCTTCATCCCGAATATGCTGGATTAGATGCATAGCCTTTGAGTTCGGTGGCAGTATAACTTTCTCATTTGTCTCAGACAAGAGTAATGTATCAAGTTCTGCTTTTCGACCTTCGCCTTTGGTAATACCAATTATTTGAACAGTATTGATTTTCAGTGCTTCCATTACTTCACGCGCCTGCTTTACCTGGCCTTTACCACCATCAATAACGAGCAGGTCAGGTAGTTTCGCACCTTCTTTTATTAACTCTTTGTTTTTAAAAGAACGATACCGGCGTGTAAGCGCCTGATACATGGCAGCATAGTCATCTCCCGGGGTAATATTATCAATATTAAAACGTCGATAATCAGTTTTTAATGGCCCTGCCTGGTCAAACACCACACAGGAAGCGACGGTCGCTTCTCCTGAACTATGACTGATATCAAAACATTCCAGACGCTCTGGCAGGGTATCCATTTTCAGGACTTCCTGTAAATCTTCAAAACGTTTTATGACACTGGCTCGATTTGAAAGGCGACTCATTAATGCCGTTTGAGCATTTGCCTGTGCCATTTTCAGCCATCGAGCACGCTCCCCCCTGACTTTATCTTTTATATTCACTTTATGGCCTGATTGCTCCTGTAAAATAGTTTCAATAATCACCCTGTCTTCAAAGGGGTGGCTTACTAATATAGTTGAAGGAATAAACCGGTCTGTTTTTGAAGAACTGATATAAAATTGTGCAATAAAGGCCGATAATAATTCAGAAATACTCTGGTGACGTGCATTTTTAGGGAAAAAACTTTTATTACCAAGATTTAGTCCATCACGGATAAAAAATAATTGAATACAGGCCACTCCCTGCTGATATTCAATTGCAATGATATCCAGATCACCTTTTTCATTACTGACATACTGCTTTTCCTGTAAGCGTCGGAGATTAGCAATCTGATCTCGATGAACAGCCGCTTTTTCATAGTGTAATTGTTGCGCTGCCTGATCCATTCCTACAATCAATTCATCAATGACCTGATTACTTTTCCCTTCTAAAAACAAGACTGTATGTCGAACGTCTTCGGCATACTCTTCTTTGCAGACTAAATCAACACAGGGTGCTTTACAACGTTTGATTTGATATTGCAGACAGGCCCTTGAACGATTTTTATAAAAGCTGTCTTCGCATTGGCGAACCGGGAATAATTTTTGTAATAAATTCAAGCTGGTTTTAACTGAGTGGCCATTAGGATAAGGCCCAAAATAACGCCCTTTTTTCTTCCTGGCTCCCCGATGAAAAGCTAATCGAGGAAATTCATCCTGCTCAGATAAGAAGATATAAGGATAGGATTTATCATCACGCAACAGGATGTTATAACGTGGTTTGAGTGTTTTTATCAGGTTATTTTCAAGTAATAATGCTTCACTCTCAGTATGGGTAATGAGAATTTCAATATTGGCTATCTGATTGACCATAACACTGGTCTTAGGTGATTGTCCTGATTTTCTGAAATAGCTGCTGACTCGATTTTTTAGATTTTTAGCCTTGCCAACATAGATCACGACATTATTCGCATCAATCATGCGATACACGCCTGGCTTGGTGGTTAATTCTTTTAAGAAACTATCATGATCAAATTGAACTAATAAGGATTGTTCCTCATTTTGAAAAGAAGTTTTTTCTGAAAGTAATTGAGTTTCTGTCGCTTTGATGGGTTTGTCAGGCATCGATGAAATACAAGATTTAAAAGCTGAAGGTGATATTTTTGGAGCCTCTCCCCCATGGAGAGGAAGGTATTATTTTGAAGCTAAAGATGTGATGTAATGATATGAAGAGATCGTTATATGGTGTCATCAATTAAACCATACTGCATGGTTAAACGAGTTAATTCAACATCATTAGTGACACTGAGCTTTTCAAACAAACGATAACGATACGTACTAATGGTTTTGGGGCTCAGATTGAGCTGTTCTGAAATTTTCTGACCTTTCATACCCTGCATGCTCATCATCATGACCTGCATTTCACGTTGTGACAGCTTATCAAAAGGATTTTCATCATCGGGTTGAATATTCATTGCCATTTTTTGTGCAATATCAACACTGATATAGCGTCGGCCATAAAAGACTTCTTTGATAGCATGGACTATTTCTTCAATATTACAGCCCTTGGTCAAATAACCCATCGCGCCTGCTTTAAACAATTGCTGAGGAAAGGGCTCGCTATCATGAACAGTGACCACAATAATTTTCAGGTGTTTATCTTTGGCTATTAAACGACGAGTAGCTTCCAAACCACCAATACCCGGCATGTTTAGATCCATTAAAACCACATCAACATGTTCATCATTGGCAAACTCGATAGCTGCTTCGCCTGTTTCGACCTCACCGGCAACTTCGAGACCTTTAATATCTTCGATTAAGCGTCTTATCCCTGTTCGAACCAATTCATGGTCGTCAACTAACAATACTTTTATCACTGAAACCCTCCAGGCTTTATTATTAGTGTTGCCTGTTATCTTAATTTAATAGTTTTGAATGTAAAAATAAATAATCTAGGAAATTTTAACTTGTTTGGGTAGAAGATACCACAGAAAAAAAGCATTCATAAAAATAAATTAGACTATTTGCGTCTCTTTTGTGAGACTCAGCTAACAGTTTATGAAGTCAACAGGAAATTGATACTTTTTAGAAATGGCGATGGGCGAGGGATTTGAACCCCCGAACGGTTTAACCCGTTGCTGGTTTTCAAGACCAGTGCTTTCAGCCACTCAGCCAGCCCACCGTCGAAAAAGTGAGGCGATTATAAACAACCTTTTCAGCTATTGCTAGTGCAAATGTAAAATAAATTGAATTTTCCTTGATTTCTCATGTCATAGATCGCATATTACGAACATAATGTAACTTTTTATAATTTAAAGCCGGAGGCTAATAAATAATGAACCGACCAGTAGAGCTTGCACAACCGCAAACAGCTGTTCTAGAAACAAATAAAGTCCTTAAAAACACCTATGCGTTACTTTCTGTGACGCTACTTTTTAGTGCTTTAACCGCTTTTATTTCAATGCAGATGGAGATGCCCGGCTTTATGCCTTTAGTGGCTACATTTGGTGCGCTTGGACTTATTTGGTTTGTTTTACCACGTACCGCTAATAGTGCTGCAGGTATTGGTGTTGTATTTGCTATAACCGGCTTACTTGGCCTGGGCTTAGGCCCTATGCTTAACAGCTATCTTCAAATGGCGAATGGCAGTCAATTAGTCATGACTGCTCTAGGCGGTACCGGAGTCATTTTTCTCGCACTTTCCGGTTATGCTTTAACGACCCGTCGTGATTTTAGTTTTATGGGCGGCATGCTTGTTGTTGGTATGGTATTAGTTCTGATTACTGCTTTAGCGAATATTTTTATGGAAATCCCGGCATTATCACTGGCGCTTTCTGCGGCTATCATTTTAATCATGAGTGGTTTTATCTTATATGATACCAGCCGTATCATTAATGGTGGTGAAAGAAACTATATTATGGCCACTGTTGGCTTATATTTAAGTCTATATAATATTTTTGTTAATCTGCTTATGTTACTGGGTGTTATGAGTGACGATTAAGCATTATTCGTAAAAAAGTGTAATATAAGCAAACACTTGAATGACAGCATGTAAACCATTACATGCTGTCATTTCATTAATTGCTCTAGTCTTTCATACTCCCCTTTCTGTTTTCTCATTTATAGAAATTGAATTCTCATAACACTTAGACAATTCCCCTAAAACTATTATCAAAGGTCATTAAATTATGGATTGGATGAAAATTTTTTCAGCATTATTAATTGTTTTAATGTTGGTTTATTTATTGCCAAGAGCAAAAGATATGATTAAAAACAGTCCAAAAGCTTCAAACAACGACTGGATGGCGGCATTAATTCCATTGATACTGGTAATAGGTTTTGTCTTTTTACTGATCAAATCTGTCTAACAGCGATGGCCAAATATCCAAAGCCTGAAACTGAATGTGAGTTAAATTCACGAGTCATTGCACTTTCCGGAAAAACGCTGTCTCAACTCGCTAATGAAATTCACTGGTCTGTACCCAGCAATTTAAAACATGACAAAGGCTGGATTGGTCAACTCATCGAGGTTCATCTAGGCGCTTCTGCCGGCAACCTTTCAGAACCTGATTTTCAAAATCTGGGTATCGAGTTAAAAACCATCCCGCTCAATACCAAGCACAAAGCAAAAGAAACGACCTATGTCTGTACTGTTCCCTTACTTAATCATATTGGACTTTCATGGGAAGACTCCTGTGTCTATCATAAATTATCACGAGTACTCTGGCTGCCTATTGAAGCTGAGCCTTCAATTCCAGTCGCAGAACGTAAAGTAGGTCTGGGATTTATCTGGTCACCTTCTAAACAGCAAATGCAGGCATTAAGAGATGATTGGGAAGAGTTTATGGAGCTTATCAGCCTGGGTCAGGTTGAAACCATTACCGCTCATCTTGGTGAACACCTGCAAATTCGTCCCAAGGCAGCCAATGCCTCGGTAGTCACAACAGGTATCGGCCATGATGGTCTGAGAAAACAAACACTGCCACGCGGTTTTTATCTGAGAACTTCATTCACAAATCAAATCTTAAAATCAACATTCCAATAAAAACCAATATGTTCATCATTTTATTTGAACTGTGAAGTCCATCAAGTTATTGATTTATTAAATTAGACTAAACTAGATTCATTAAAAAAATAATAGTTAACCATTTTATTAACAACAAACCAGACATCTGGATGACATAGGTTTGTTATTATCGGTAATTATAGTATGTGTATTAAAGCAGGTGATAATGAGCTTGCATCAGTTAAAGCGCTTATGGATATGAGTCTCAATGCCTTAATAGCTGATACCTTTGAAGTTGGGATTGACGATATTGATAATAATCTTGAATTTCGTACCGACCTTGGTATGAAAGCGATGAAAGAAGTGGAGTTAAAAGAAAATATTTCAGAATATTTTAATGGTTTAGACGTTGACTTGCAGCATATGGTAACCATTGGCGACTTACATGAATTAGTGTAAACGCTTAATGAGCAGCGTTCTTGACTTTATCTAATGCTGATTTTTAAAATTCCAGGGAAGCAACTCTTCCAGTTTTTCCACCGT
>JAHXHI010000307.1 GCA_025656775.1 gamma proteobacterium symbiont of Bathyaustriella thionipta | reverse complement strand
TTATGGCATCGGTACTATTTCCAAAGCGGGTATAGACATTACCCAGCTCAGGTGCAAAATAAGCGCCCTCACCTAATAATGTGTGACAACCGATACAGTTATTGTCTTCCCACACTTTTTTACCCAGAACCACTTCCGGGGTGATGTTTTGGTCATTACTACGCTCGGCAAGAACACCTTGCGTATCAAAGGTTAAGGCCAGAAGTAACAGGAAGAAGAATACACTTCCCCCGTAAAAAATATTTCTGGCCATGGTTTTTGTGAACACTTCACTCATGGCATACTCCTATTATTATGTGAGGCTAGTATCCTTTAAAGCTAAACATCTCTCCTTGATGTAAATCAAGCACACAAATCATGGGGAATTAGTTCACATTTATTAACTTTATGAGACTATAAACTCAGATCAATAAATCCCATTCGATGATTGGTTAACGGGTGTTCCGGTGACGGTCCCTGAGCAATAATTGCAAAGCCTTCTTCAACCTGCTGTTCTTTAAACCACTGACGTAAAAAGGGTGTCCATTCTGCCAGATCGTTTTCAGCTTTAACCGGAAAAACACCATAGGAAAATTGTAATGCCTGACAGGTACTTTCTTCTGAACTGAATGCCGTTACCCAGACAGGTAGTCGATAACGAGCTACATTTCTGGCCATATTACCGGAGCGAGTGGGAGTAATCACGGCTTCAGGATCAGTATTTCTTACAGAAGCCTGAATATTGTGTGCGATGAGTGTTTCAGCTGTTTTTTTATCCCCCAGACGCTCTAAATCTCTATCAATGCTGCGGTGAGGTTCTGTAGAACTGGCAATTTCAGCTAACATTGATGTGGCATCAACAGGATACCTGCCCATTGCCGATTCACCTGATAACATCACTGCATCAGTACCGTCTAAAATTGCATTGGCAACATCCGTTGCTTCAGCACGAGTTGGTCTTCTATGTTCAGTCATAGATTCGAGCATCTGTGTGGCTGTAATTACTGGTTTACTTAGATTTCCAGCCAGTTTCATGATACGTTTCTGCGCAACTGCAATCGATGAAATTGGAATTTCAACCCCCAGATCACCACGTGCTACCATAATACCGTCAGACACCTGTAAAATATTGTCCAGGTTATCCAAAGCGCCAGAGCGTTCAATTTTAGCAATGACAAACGGCTTAAAGCCCATTTCTTTAGCCGCTTTTTTTAAATCGATAATATCTTCTTTATTGGCCACAAAGGACTGACTGACGGCATCAACACCCTGCTTCAAAGCAAATTCAAGACAATCTCTATCATGTGCGGTAAACGCACTAAAACCCAGGTCAATGCCGGGTAAATTCAGGCCCTTTCGAGAACGTAATTCACCGCCTGAACGAATTTCACAACAGACATCATTAGCATCGACTTTGGTCACTAATAGAGAAATCAAACCATCATTGAGAAATAATTTATCACCCTCTTTGACTGTAGTCGGCAACTCTTTAAAACTCACTGAAACACGATGCTGATCACCCATAATATTTTCAGTGGTCAATGTAAATACGGCACCATTTTGCAGTTCAATCGGCTCTTCCTTAAGCTCACCAATACGCATTTTAGGGCCCGGAAGATCAGCCATAATGGCCAGACGCTGTCCTGTTTTTTCTGATGCAGCCCGCAATTTTTTTATAATGTCACCATGACTGCTAAAGTCACCATGAGAAAAATTAAGTCTCGCCACATTCATCCCTGCCCGTAATAATGCTTCCATCATTTCAGATGATTCTGTTGCCGGACCAATAGTACAGACAATTTTTGTTTTATTTGCAGGGTATCTCATAACTCGCTACTAATCCTTTGTTATTTTCAATCATCAGTATTGTAAAATTTTAAAAACTAATTTAAGCACCTTTTATGTGATATATCAAAAGAAGGATTCAAGTAAACTTTAAAGAAAAAAGTCTATCCTTTTGATACAAAACAAATAATTAACAAAATTAACCACACACACATATATATTAGTATATGCTTATATTTTTCTATTGATTTAAAGTAACGATTAAATCTGCTAAATTACATCTTTTTTAAAATTCCAATATCCCTGGATAACCAGTTTAATAGCAATATTAATAGCAACGCCAAATAACGATGCGAAGGTACTTTATAAGATGGATTTAAGTAAATCAGTAGGTATACACACTAGTAATAATACCCTTGAAGCAGAAGAAGAAAAGAAGCGACTGCAGCTTTATATCAATTTAAAACTGCATTCCTCCGGACTACCCGCCTGCGAAGCTAAAGACTGTGATAATAATTTTTTCTCTATTGCAGATGATCTCTTAGAGAGCTATCGTGAAAAGTCTCGGCTACTATCTCAATACCTATGCCCTGCTGATCAACGTATTCAGGATTTTCTGGATGATTATTTAAGTGACAGCGGCAGTGATAAACATCCCTTATTACCCTCTAATACATTGGTATTAGATCGCCATGGTGTTGCCAGAGAACTTTCCCTGCCCGCTGATGGTCATAAGTTTGAGTCTGAATTTGTGAAAAGTTTTCGTGTCAGTCAGGGGGTTTTGCATAATACCTCTCGTGATCGCCGTACCACAGCGGGATCTTTTCATATTTCTGATGGTGGTTTACCCGTCCCCGGTGATAAAAAAGAAGTACCCAAAATCGCCTATGCTAATTTATTATATGAAGCATTCAATCCACCCAAGGAATTAATGAACCTGCCTTTTACCTCAACTCAAAAAGACCAGGCTCAAAGCTTCATATCTCTATTATTACGTCCGGTTGTCTGTCCGGAAATTCCGGGTATTGAAGAAGAAAAAACCATGGAGATCCGCTTTTTTGCTCCCGGTTCCTTTACCAGCAACCTGGATTTTGTGGAAAGTATTTTTGGCAATGCAGGTAATCCCAGCCTGTCAGAAAATGATGCAGGCCTTGATATTCAGCACTGGGTTGGTCATACCGGCTGTGTCATCCTGGCACCTCATTTGGTACGAATGAAGAAAAAAGATCTGGGTTTGCCTCATATAGATGATTCGACAGAGCGTCAGAAGTATGATGGAATGTGCTGGGAAAATGAAGATGAGCTGTACAATAATGGTCAGCCATTTAAGATCACAGGCAGAGACAAACGCGGTATCATTGTTACCATTCTTGCCGATAACTATTTTGGTTATTGTAAAAAAGAAGTTAAAACTCAAATCAGTTATTCAACCAACTTATTTGGTCTGGCTGAAGAAGAACATGCCGGTGGTGCTTTAGCCTTTCCTCGTCACAATCATGGTGAAGAATTTGGTAAAGATACACGTACCAAAAATACAGAATATAAGTTTTCTGAAGTCATCGAAAAATATGGCGAAATTATGGATCTTCAGGAAGAAGGTTATGCCATTGATAAACAATTTCCAGAAATTATCTATGTGCCTGAAACCAACCTGAAAATGGATCTTAATGAACAGGAAGTCAGCTGGACTTATAATGATCAAAAGCAGGTAATCAAGCTCAAACCGGGGAATATTTATCTGCATCCAAGCGGTTATCGTATTGCTATGGAAAAACACCCTAAAGCACCTTCATGGCGTATTGTCGGTACTGATGCAGAAGGTACCTTCTGTCACAAGCCCAGCACTGTTTCCGGTGGTGGTAAATCAGAAATATCCAAAGCCATTGATGATGCCGTTATTTACGGTCCTTTATTTGTCAATAAGCTTGATAATGCCATGAAAAAAATGGATGAGATCATCAACTATGATTATTCTCACCGTTATATTGAAGAATTTGCACCAGACTATACCGATAAGCCGCCCCGCTCCCCCTTGAGCATGGACAGAAGTCTGGGTTCTATGATTAAAATGCTCACACCTTCAGAGGAAAAATTTACCCCTGAATACAATAGCTGGCTGGAAACGATTCCAGAATCTATTAAAGCATTGGCATTCATTATAAAACGCTTCTATCGCCCATCCTGGGGTAGCAACTGGAAGAAGCATTTTACAGTTGATATGATTGATGGTGTACAGGGACATGAATTAAAATATCAGGACAGGCAGTTAATTATGTCCTATTTGCGTGTCGGCTTTGATCAGGATGGTGCATGGCGTATATTTAAAATGCGTCAGGATTATGTGGTCGCTGAAAAATTGCAAATGGAAGATGATATTTCCGCTTCTGTTGTCGTACCGGCTAAAAAACTGATTAATATGCCGGCAAAGAATACCCATAAATGCGTTAAATTAGTTAAAAACTGTGAATATCGTTTATTCCAGAGGCCCGATGATGCCATCATTAAAGGGTTTGATAAGCAAACAGAGCTGGAAATGGCGATGCAGGGCAACTTTTTTGCCAACTATCAGCCACTGACACAGGAAGAATTAAAAGAGCTGACAGAAGATCAGGTTGAGTTTGATAAGTACACACCGCCTATGCGTAATTTCTTATTAGACAGTCTGGACAATGGTAAAAGCACCGTATCATCCGCTCATCCATTAATGGTTAATGGCGCACCCAGTAAGAATCCCAGATATTTACAATTACGTCTAGATTTAGCCAACCCCATTAAACGCTATCTGGCTGAAATCAGTGCTCGTTTTCATCGTCGCGCACCACTCAATGAAACCATTAGCTTTCCGGTTGATTCCGTATTAACGGGTCGTAGAAACAACCCGCCTGACGCTGAAGCAGGCATACGTTCTCTAGCGGTCTATAATCCGATTCATTATCAGGAGCTGCCTGAGCTGTTTATGGAATTTATCTGTAGTCTGACGGGTAAATCACCTTCTACTACAGGTGCAGGTTCAGAAGGTGCATTAACTAAAGGGCCATTCAATGCACTTCTGCCAACTGCTGATGTCAATAATGCCCTGGTTTCCTATATCCTGACTGATTATTCAGGCTTTAGCAGTGCCGCGGGCTATGTTGGCCCCTACGCCAAGGTTAATCACGACATCAGCTTAATTGTTCCTGAAATCTGGGCTCAGCTGAAACCTGAGAAAAGACGTCCTGATCACCTCATTAGTAAAGGTCAGCTGGAAAAACTGGAAGACTTTGAACACAATGGTCAAACTGTACTGGCCAGTCGTTTGGGCTATCGTATCACCAGTTTGTTTGTACACGGCTTTTTCGGTAAGATTTTTGATAATCCATCAGCGGTCTTTGATGAACAAATCCTGCGTCCTGAAACTCAAAATATGGATGACTTTGTTGATGGTATTAACAACATTGTTGAAGCACAACAAAAAGTTGCGCAAAATTATATTAATGATGGTTCTATTGAACAGGCTTGTCCACCACTGAAAGCCTTATTATATATAATGGCCACCGGTGAATATGAAGGTAAGGATGCACATCATCCTGAAATCAGAGCAATGTTTACTCGTGATGCACTACTGTCATCTGACTGGTATCAAAAACGTCTGCAAGTTAAGCAGGAGCGTGATATTGCTTTATGGAAACGCCATATCAATTATCTGACTGACTATCTTGAACGTGAAAGCCATGCAGCAGAAGCTAAGCGCCTGAAAATTTCTAAGCAATTAAAAATTGCTGAAGAAAAGTTAGCACAAGTTTCTGATAAAACTTATCTTGAGGATCTAGTCGGTACTTTAGGTGCAGATCCAATGGAGTAATTTTTTAAAAATTTCTGGCATACCAATCAATATCGGTATGCCAGAAGTATGGA
Organism: gamma proteobacterium symbiont of Bathyaustriella thionipta; assembly: GCA_025656775.1. GTDB lineage: Bacteria > Pseudomonadota > Gammaproteobacteria > GRL18 > GRL18 > GRL18. The sequence continues at coordinate 2,012 of JAHXHI010000307.1, read as the reverse complement.
GATTTCACTATTAACATTTTATTAAAAATCTATCTCTACTGTTTTAACAAGGACAGTACCTTATCTACGAGCAACAAAAAATATTTCACTTGTCTGTTTGACTTATACGACCCAAGCTATATTTAAGACGAGTAGTTCCACCCACTTCTTTGCGTAAAATCCAGGCAATATGAATATTACCATCATCATCGAATACGATTGATGGATGTGTTTGTTCACCTATCCCTGAAGCGCCGGGAAGCGGATTATCTTCACTCCACTCATCATTTTCAATCCAGCTGTAAAACACATCGGAATTATTTTCACGTTCATCAGTCCAGACCACGATTCGATAACCGTTTGAATGACCAGCAACAGCAGTATGCCATTGACGTGCAACACCTCCAAACTCATCCTGTACCGAGCTATTGGAACCCCAGGTTTTATCGTATACTGCAGAGTATATATCATATCCCTCACGAAAGTTTCGTTTGTCAGCCCAGGCGGCCAGAATGTTAGATTTTCCATATTGCCCCATTGCAACTCTTGAGACTCCATGACCTTTTCCATAGGGTAAATTAGGTTGCCCCTGTCGTTTACTAATACGTTGTGCTGATGGAAATTGACAAATATCATCTACTTGACTCAGGGTACCCATAATAATAGTATGACCCATTCGACGATCTTCCCAGGCAACCATAATACGTCCATCCACCAAAACTGCAGTGGGATATAATTGTTCATCTTTCACGGGATCAGGATCAACTATGCAGTTTTTTAACAAACTTAGATTATCCTGCTGATTAACCTCAAGTTGTATCAATCTAATATGACTATATCGGCCTGCACGTTTAGAAAAGGTGATAAAAAGCTGATGACCATTGGCAGTTATACTTGATTGCATCGCTTCCTTAGCAGGTAGTACCACTGCCCCGGCAAGTATTGGAGATGCTAACTGTTCGGTATTGATGACGCGCACAAATACTTTACTGTCTTCTTCCCAGCTTACTGCAAAACGATTACCGGTAAGTGCAACGATACTGGGCTCAAATGCTTCACCACTGCCACTTATTTTCAACTCTGCTGAAAAAGCAGGTTCATTTTTATTTTTCAGGGCAAGATAAACCGTAGGGTTTCCATTACGATTATCTTCCCAGACAACAGCAACCGTACCTGAAGACACTGCTATATTACGACGACCTGCTGATTCAAGATGATGATAGACTTTGTCTATAATACCATGAGTAACATCTACCGGCGTTGTAAATGACCAGAGTTGAGCTTTCGTGATGATCGGAAAAAACAAGCTAACGAGAAGAAATAGATGGCTAATTTTCACTATGAAGAAACCCTTGACAATATATCCTGAACTTTTTTGTCTGCTTCAAGTAAGGATTCTTTACTTTGCACTCCGATTAATTGATGCATAAGCTTACCTTCAATGGTAATAAATGAAAACACAGGTGTAACAAAAGCCTTGTATCGAGTACCCAATTCGCGTTCAGTAATTCGTTCGCCACTGGGCAAACGCAGCCTTTTTCCACTTTCTGAATCAACATAAGCCAATATATAATGACTGGCAAATATTTTTTTCACCTCATTAGAAGAAAATGCTTCTTTATTGGTTTTTTCACAATAGCCACAACCATATCGTCCGAAATAAACAAAAATGGGTTTAGAGGTTTCCCTGGCTTGCTGCATGGCCTGGTCAAATGAATTAAATGGATATCCCTTTGGCTCATCGGAAAATGAATCACCACTTATGATTACCAGTAATAAAAACAATATTAATTTATGAAGCATATTTCTCTCTTTGTGGTTGCACATTAATATTAGAACATAATTCGATTATAAATAATAAGTAATAGCCCCTCTTTAATTAACTCAACACACTTATTTTAATAGGGTCAATAAAAACACCTATGCTATCATTCAAGGTAATATTATTTGTAACTATTCAGCATAAATTTAAAAAAAATTGAAAAAAAAAGCTTGACAGAAAAGTTATGTAATTTATTAAAACCGACATGTCT
>JAHXHI010000092.1 GCA_025656775.1 gamma proteobacterium symbiont of Bathyaustriella thionipta | reverse complement strand
GATTGTTCTCCAGTGCTTCAGCCAGTTGGGTATAATCGGATGACGCTGATGCATCAGCCTGTTGTAGTGCGGAGTCAGCGGATACTAAGGCGGATTCAGCCGCTTGCTGTGTCAGTACTGCTTTAGCTGTTTGTGGACTCATCAGTTCAGCCGTATTGCTGATCCAGCCTGGAATATCAGCATTGGCCATGACAACACCGCAAACAAACAGGCTAAGGAAAGTGACGTTCAACCATTGAAAAATACGACCCATAATATGTTCCCGGCTTCATTTTGTGTTGAGGAGTTTTTCAAGGGACACGTTAATGACGCTAGCATCGACTTCATGTCATCAGAAGACATTACCTGCCACCTTAAATAGGAAAGACACTGTAGCACACCTTCAGCGCTTATTTTATAAGATAGCTCCTACATTTTTATAAGGTGCAATTATTCAATAGGTTACCCCGCAACATACTATATTAAAGCGTTAATCGTTGATGCATATCCAGTTCAAACTCACCATAAGGATTGATATGGCTATAAATCAAAGGAGACAACGCTCTGTAATCTTCTATTGTCATCAAACTATCCCATCGAGGCTCTGATAAGATTTGCTGAATCATTAAGGTATTGACATACACCATAGAAATTTGAAGAAGATGCAGACATAAAACAGACAATTCCTGATCTTCCAGGCGATTAGTGGCCACCTCACCACCTTTACCATAAAAGATGAAGGAATTAGCACTGTTCCAGTTTTCAACCACATTCAGCCCCTCATGAATCTCCCTTCTCAGTGGTTCTGAATCAAGATAATTACAGAGAAAAATGGTTTTAATTACCTTTCCCAGTTCAGCAAGTGCTTTGTAGGTTGGATGCTGGACATTATTCCGGGTAAACCTGCGAAGAATGGCTTCTGGCTCTGCGGTTCCTTGCTTCAGTGCAGTGGTATATTTAATCATTTCATCATATTGCTGCCGGATTGGTTCCCAATTAATGGAACGAGTTAACGCAGGTTCCAGATTGGGGTAATCTTCAGCAAAAGAAGAACCTGGACGGTAGAGTTTCTGAGTGGCAATGGCTTTTAATCGAGGGAGTAAATTAAAACCCAGCAAATGGCTAAAAGCAAAGGCGACTTCACTTTGACCATGACTATCCACATATTGGCGTTCAATGGTCATATCGGTGCAGTGTTTAAGGACTCCTTCAATCATAGAGGCGACTTCAGAAGAAGAACAGCGTTTTAACTGTGAATAGATACAGGTGGATTTTTTTTCAACATGCCAGTAAATCATGACGCCACGGCCTCCATAACGAATATGCCATTCCGTCATTAGATTTTGATCCCATGAACCAAATTTTTTTGAGTCCGATGCACACGCTGTTGTACCTTCACCCCAGATATCAGGCCTGCGGATCTTGAATATTGCATTAACGACCTGTGCTATTGCATCACGCACAGTGGATTTATGAATATATCGCTTACGAATATGCAGAAGCTCTTTATATGAAATACCATGACGACTCAGGCTGATCCGTTTTAAACCGGTGTTTGTCCCCATACCGAACAAACACAATAATAAACGCTTCTGGATAACTTCTCTGCTCAGCACTTCTCTGGTCGTCAGATTCTGAAATAAATCCGTAAAACCAATCCGTAAATCAGCCTCTTTCAATACATCCAGTAAACTGGTTGTTGGCCATCGACCTAATATATCTCCTTTTAAGCGTGCAATATTGGTTGCTTCGGGTTGTGCATCCAGTGGCGTTAAACAAATACTTTTCTTGCCTCGCTCTAAAATTTTCACTTTAGAATTTTGAGGCATATTTTTGTTCAACTGCCTTAATGCCTGATGCATTGATTTTTGAAGTTCTGAAATAAATTGCTCTACATTGGTTGTCTGGCCTAAATCCTGATAATAAGATTCACGTTTTTCATCAAAATCACGAGGCAAATCATCATCAGGATCTCGGTAGCGATCAGCCCCTGTTACCCAAATTTCTTTACATCGTAATTTTTCTCTTAATATCTGAAGTACACTGATTTCATAATTAATACGATTGATCCGCTCATCACCCTTTTTATCCTTTTCCAGAATAATCTCTTTCCATTTTTTCTTAACGACCCCATCAATCGGGATTTCTGCATCAATTGCAAAATAACGTTGTTTATTGTCACGGTTATTTTTCAACAGATCGATGGCAGTAATGACGGGCTGATGTATGGAGTTATTGGAATGAAACTCCAGTTCATCAAGTATCTTAGGTAACATACGACGATAATGATGACTATAAGATGCCCGGATTATAGTATGGATTTGTTTCTGGTAGGCTGGCCCTGTGCTTTTATATTCTTTAACCAGATCCGTTAAAGTCTGTTCACCAATAACAGGATACAATACCTCCTTAATAATACCTTCAGGTTGTTCAATAGCTGCTTCAGCGAGCTTAAAAAGCAATGTGGTTTTGCTATTGACCTTACGTAAGTCCTGTAATAATTCTTTAACTACTTTCTTTTCTGCACGGACAGAAATTCTATGCGTGATCTGTATTAACAAATCAATTAATCCATCAGTGATTTCATGTGTTCTTTGATGACAAAACATTGACAGTAAGGCATATCGAACAGGTTCCTGATGTCGGCTTACATCCCATGAAGACTCTGCTGTCACACGTATTTTATACTTTTTGATGATTTTTGAGGGGATGTTTTTAAAGGTATTATTTGGCAAATCCAGCATTTTTATACAGCGTAGTTTTTCAATTTCAGTTAAAACACTATCAAGACTGATCCGTCCAGGGTCGGATTTCAATCGGTTAAAACCTGGCTTGCTATCTGGATTATTTTCAGTCAGAAGTTCGCTTAATGCCTTTTTTGTTTTTTCTGATAAGGAATGAGTAATTTTATTGAAAAAAGACGTTTCATAATTTTGAACCGCTGACTGAATGAGTCGGTTTAGCCTGGATAAACCCGGTATTTCAATATTTCTCTCTTTAAACCAGGAGGACGCTACATCTTCTAAATATTTGAATTCATGATCTTTAAAAAGAATATCGGTTTTTAACCATAATACAAAATTATCCTTATCTTCCTGAGTATGATACCGGAATCCAGTATGTTGTCTTATTTGCTGTTTAATTCTCTGACTGGTACGACTGTTCCAGTCAACTTGAATGGTACTCTCAGTTGAAATATCCAGTTGCTCTTTAATATGGTCAAGAGAAATTGTTGGTATTTCATTGCGGTGGGTTGGAAATCTTGCTTCTATCTGGAAAAATTTTAGAAATAGGGCAAGTTTCAGACAAACTTCATCCGTTTTGTTATCAAGAAGTACTTGTTCTGATGAAGATAATGTCCAATATTGAGATAGCTCCTGTTCTGACCAATTCCTTTTCATTGGTTTTCACTCCATTGTGATTAAAGTGACTACAATAGAGGCTTTTACATAATGTAACAATAGTCAAAATCAATTTGTTACCATGGGAAGTATGGTTGGGTCAGCACAGATGGCGTCATTGGCAGCTATGTGGTAACTACCCCTAATGCTGACAAAAGCCGCTCAATATCTTTTTCTTCATGCTGTGCCGACAGTGTCACTCGTAACCTTGCGGTCCCTTCAGGTACTGTCGGTGGCCGTATTGCAGTAATTAGCAAGCCCTGCTGCTCTAATGCCTGACTCATTCTCATTGCCGTTTCATTATCACCCACCATAATAGGCTGGATAGCCGTTTGAGAATTCATTAATGACAAACCTGATTGTTCTGCACCTGAGCGAAATTGTGCAATCAGCTGTTTTAATTTATCTCTGCGCCAGCTTTGTTCACGGGAAATTTTAATACTCATTAGTAAGGCCTGAGCAATCGCCGGCGGCATGGCTGTGGTATACACATACGCACGTGATTTTTGAATCAGGGTTTCTATCAGGGCATCACTGCCCGCCACAAAAGCACCAAAGCCTCCCATCGCCTTACCCAGAGTGGCCATATAAACAGGCAATTGTTCCTGATCGAGGGAGAATTCTTCAGCAGTACCGGCACCTTTGGCACCAAGCACACCAAACCCGTGGGCATCATCTAACATGAGCCAGGCATTGTGCTGCAGGCATAGTTCACTCATTTGGGTGACATGAGCCTGATCACCATCCATACTAAATACCGCATCCGTCATCACTAATTGACGTGAATGCTTATCCGAATGAGAGTTTTTTTCTAACAGTTGCGAAAGTCTGTTAATATTATTATGCGGATAACGTTTAAGATAACTGCCTGAAAAGGCAGAAGATAATAATGCGGCATCAATTAATGAGGCATGGTTCAGTTTATCCTGAAAGACACAGTCGCCCTTACCCATCAGGGCATTGACGATACCAAGATTAGCCATATAACCTGTTGAAAACAATAGGGCGCGACTGCGTCCGGTATATTCGGCTAAGGCATCTTCCAGTTCATGATGTGCCCGACTATGTCCACTCACCAGATGAGCAGCACCACTGCCCACACCATAATCGTTAACGCCCTGCTGAAATGCCTTAGCAATATCAGGATGACTGGCCAGCCCCAGGTAATCATTACTGCAAAAGCTAACAACGGCTTTGCCATTGCTGGTTAAATGAACCTGTTGCGGCCCGTCTGTTATTTTTCGCTGCCGATAAAGGGATTGCTGCTGTAAGATCAGCAATTCCTTTTTTAACACATCATCTAAACTCACAACAAATCAGATTGAGAAAAGAATTACAGTGCCGAAGCACTGGCTTCTGATTGAGACTGAACCTGTTCAGGGTGGTGCTTATCTTTGTTCGCACAGCTTTTCTTTTTTTCTAAACTGGTTTTCATGCCCAGGCTGGCAAAGAGTTTTTTATCCCCCTGAGCACTGGCACCATCAGTGGTTAACAATCGTTCACCATAAAAAACTGAATTAGCTCCGGCAAAAAAACACATCGCCTGCATTTCATCAGACATTTCTTCACGACCGGCAGACAACCTGACCACCGAACGAGGCATCATAATACGTGCCACTGCCACAGTACGAACAAATTCTAAAGGCTCAATTTCATCCTGGCCAAATAAAGGCGTTCCCTCAACCTGCACCAGCATATTAATGGGCACGCTATCAGGGTGCTTTTCCATATTCGCCAGCTGCACTAATAAGCTGCAGCGATCTTTGCGTGCTTCACCCAAACCTAAAATACCACCGCTGCAGACGTTAATCCCAGCCTCCTGAACGTTATTAAGCGTATCCAGTCTGTCCTGAAAAGTACGAGTAGAAATCACATTGCCATAAAATTCGGGTGACGTATCCAGATTATGGTTGTAATAATCCAGGCCGACCTCTTTTAATTGTCTGACCTGTTCGATATCAAGCATACCTAAGGTCACGCAACTTTCCATATCCAGTGATTTAACGGCTTTAATCATTTCTAATACTTTAGGAAAATCACGCTTATTGGGTCGAGACCAGGCAGCCCCCATGCAAAAACGATCAGCACCTTCTGCCTTGGCTTTTTTAGCCGCATCAACCACTTCATCAAAGGGTAATAAGGCTTCTGCTTCCAGAGCGGTATTATGATGAGCACTTTGAGAACAATAACCGCAGTCTTCTGAACATTTGCCGGTTTTAATACTTAATAAGGTGCTTATTTGTATCGTATTTGGGTCAAAATTAGCACGATGAAGCGTATGCGACTGGAATAAAAGATCATTTAAGGGGATATCAAAAAGAGCCTGGACCTCAGAGACATCCCAGTCATTTCTTATTTCGTCTCTAGTTTGATTTGTCATATCGTTCCCCGAAAAACAGTTTTGTATGGTTAGCCTGAGCAAAATTACAGTGCATTAAAAGTCGCATAATATAACATACTTGGCTTACAAGGGCGATTGAGATTTAAAGTTGTTATACACTATTTATGACATTTAATAATAAACATTCGCTCAGCATCATGGCAAACTATAAACAATGTGTTATTTCTAAAAGCACGCTATCCAACGGACTTATGGAGCACAAAGGACAGCTTCCACAAATAAGATTTTGTGCTATGATTCTTTATATGAAGAAAACAAGCCTATTAGTGTTACTCCTTTTTTTTACCTCCAAAGGACTTGCAGACAACATTGAAATTACCGTTGCCTATATCGATAAAATAAATCCCCCTTTCGTTATTAATCCAAACCAGACAGACACTGACAATCCCGGGATCACCATTGATATACTTAAACAGCTGGAAAAAACAGCTGATATTCAATTTATATACAAAAATATGCCCTGGGCAAGATGTCTTTATTTACTGGAAACGAACAAGGTTGATGCAATTTTTCATGCCAGCTTTAAAAAAAACAGAATGAAAAAAGGCGTTTATCCAATGAAGGGAGGACAGGTTGATCCGCAAAGACGCTTGCTCGAACAAACCTATTATATCTATAAACATAAAGATTCTCCCCTGCAATGGGATGGTAAGACATTCAAAAATCTGGATACATCCGTTGGTATTATCATTGATTTTTCAATAAAAAATGACTTGCAACAAATGAAGCTTTCCTATGAAGAAGCACCATCTATACAAACCAACTTAAAAAAACTAAAAAACAACCGACTTGATGCCGTTATCAACTACGCCTCACAAACGGATATTACGCTTTACAAATATCCCAAAGAATTTAAAAATATCGTAAAATTAAGTCCCCCCTTCAAAAAGAGAGACAAATATTTAATATTTTCTCATGATTTTTACGCCCATAACAAAGTGCTGGTTGAGAGACTATGGGATGAACTCAAAAAAATGAGGGAAACAGGTGAACTCACAAAAATTTCGGAAAAATATTGGAACTAATTGGTTTTTTTTGACTATCAAATCAATACTTGTGTCCAGAATATAAGCAATGAAGTATAAACATAAACTTTTTATAAATTTTGTATTATTTATCAGCCTTGTCGAACTACTGGCCATTTCTTTTAATGTCTATATTTCTTACCAGGATCGACTGGGATTCCTTTCTGAGCGCACCCATATTCTGGCAAAGAGTCAGGCTATTGCACTGAAAACACCCCTTTGGAATTATGATAAACAATCTATCAATAACATTCTTGAAAGTCTGTTAACCGATCCTGATTTCATCCGTGCTGATGTGCTTCATTATGATAATAGTAAGGTTGCTTCCATTAGCCATCCCAAAAACAATGCAGACGCCATAAAATCCGGGTTAAGGCTAACATTCTTTCTCCCAGAGACAATCAAACTGTTATCGGTAAACTGTCATTAAGCCTGTCTTCTATCAGTTTAAACAACTACATCATACAGCGCCTGCTAAACAGTTTTTTCGATATTTTGATCCTGCTGTGCTTCAATATTACACTGGTGTATTTCGTGCTCAAGTGGGCAATCAAACCGATTGAAGAGCTATCAGATACCTTAAACCGTTTATCAAACCAGGACTTTAAAACGCAGATCCCCTTACTGGAGCGTCAAGATGAACTGGGCGACATCGCACGTGCAGCCAATATATTTAAAAATAATGGCGTAGCCTTAAACAGTCTGCAGGACTCTTTACATAAAAAAGTCCACGATCAAACCAAAGCGCTGACTATAAAAAAACAGCAGGCCGAACGAGATAACCGCATTAAAAGCTGAAGGATCCCCACAAATTTACCCTATTGTACCGAGACACATCACATCTTGGCTCAATTGTGTAAACACTTGTTTCAAATCC
>JAHXHI010000201.1 GCA_025656775.1 gamma proteobacterium symbiont of Bathyaustriella thionipta | reverse complement strand
AATATCTAGCCGATAATTTTTCACGAAAACACTTCTTTTTGATATTAAGTTGTTGTTTTATATATCACAAGAAGACCTGCACCCGTTTATTAATGTAAACATCCAAAGCAGGCACTTTTTCAGAATTTAACCTGGAGAAGCTTTTGTTAAAATCACTCAGATAAAATTTTTGGAGGCTTGTTTTATAGCTGCTAACGGGAATTTCGTCTATGAACTCATCGTTGAAGTTAGTAAATGCATCTTTAAATGCCAAACTGGCATCAATAAACATTTGATCTTTAGAGAAAGTAATGAGTTGATCGGTGGTTATTTTAAAATAATTCTCAATCTGTGCTTTTTTATCATCACGAAGGGCAATAAGACGATTGTGTACCTGCTCCTGAAGTGCTTGCTCACCTTTGTCGATAGACTGCCAACCGATCACCATACTGACCACAAGCAATGGAATAATGCTGAGTAAGCCGGAACCCACTAACATTTTTGTTTTTATATTCATCGACTAATGTCCTGGAAAGGTTTTATCTATTAAGATTTTTTTCTAAGTGAAAAAACCAACTTTATCAATGTTATTGATAAATATATCACCATAATACTTGATTTATCTATCGACAATATGGAGAAATGCTTTAATTAATGAAAGGCTGATTTATATCAATAAGATGAATGGGGCGGCGGGGTGTTATGCCATAGGTGATTGTAAAAATATTCCAGGGGCTGGTACTTATCTTTATAATTCATTTTGTTACAGTTTTTGATCCAATAGCCCAGATAGAGCCATTGTAAGCCGCGACGTCTGGCTTCTTCTGCCTGCCATAAAATAGAGAATACGCCTAAACTGCGTTTTTGAGATTCTTCTGACGAATCAAAAAATGTATAGACTGCTGAGAGACCATCGTTAACGATATCGGTTGCTGCAATACCAATTAAATTGTCATTTTCTTTAAATTCAAAAAAGCAGGTATTGCTCCATTTTGAGGTCAGAAAATCCAGGTATTTATCATAATCAGGTTCATCCATCCCGCCACCCGGATGTCTTGATTTGACATATTCAGCATACATCTGGTAATGCGCTTCGTTAAATTCAGGTTTGTGGGCTTTTACAATCACATGTTTATTTCTGTTTTTACATCGCTTTTGGGAGCGGCTTAAAACTAATTTTTGAACATCCAGACGAACGGGAATACAATCATGGCATTTTTTACAATAGGGTGTGTAGACATAGTTGCCGCTGCGACGAAAACCTTGCTGGATCAGCTCAGAATAGAGATCTTCATTCATTTCTTTGTCTGGATCAACAAACAAACTATTGGCCTGGCGATCAGGTAAATAACTGCAATCATGTTCTGCGGAGAGATACAGATTTATGGGTTTTTCCAGGAACTTATTTTCCATATTTGACATTTAGCGGATCCGAGAACATTGGCTAAGTAAGCTTGCTAATAGAATGATTTACTTTAATTGAACAATCAGGGCTGAAACAACGTGTTTTTTTGATTATTATTAGTATCTAAAAATGACTGGGTATGTTGTTCAATCAGCTGAAGAAATTGATTTCTCGGGATTTCTTCAGCACCCAGACTCAATAGATGATCCGTTGTTACCTGACAGTCAATCAAAGCATAGTTGCTTTTTTTTAATTCGTCCAGTAAATGAACAAAAGCGACCTTTGAGGCATTATTTCGTTCAGAAAACATTGATTCACCAAAAAACACTTTTCCTAATGCAATGCCGTATAATCCACCCACTAATTGACCATTCTGCCAACACTCAGCACTATGAGCAATCCCCAGCCTGTGTAAATTAAGATAGGCCTGCTGCATGTCATCGGTGATCCAGGTACCATCCTGATTTTTCCGTGCTGTTTGTGCGCAGGCATGTATTACTTGTTCAAAAGCCTGGTCAATCGTTGTTGTGAAGACATTTTTTCGAATAATTTTTTTTAAGCTTTTAGAAACATGCAATTTCTCAGGAAATAAGACTGCCCGAGGATTGGGGCTCCACCATAATATAGGCTGTCCGGGACTATACCAGGGGAAAATACCATTGAGGTAGGCGATAATAATGCGTTCAGGTGACAGATCGCCTCCAATCGCCAGTAAGCCATCAGGATCGTTTAATGCCTTGTCAGGGTGTGGAAAATGATAATTCGTATCGTCTGGATCAAGCCAGATGGGGTATTGATTCATAAAATGGGTGTGTCGGTAATATTAAAACCTGTGTTTTATTTCACTTTATTCTGCATCAGCGCGTTACCGCTATTTTTCATTGTGTGAGTAATAATATAGCATAGAGGAGAGTGATGCTTTAAAATCATTCAGGTGTTTCCCTTAATCGTATTATTCCTGGTGGCTTTCTTTTGAGTAGATATGTCTGATTTTACAATAAAAAACCTTAATTTATCTTCAATTTCAGCTGATTTTAATCAGGTATTCAATTTTTGTGTACCAGAAGGACAGTGCCTGGGAATTACTGGCCCATCAGGTATTGGTAAATCAATTTTATTAAAGGCACTGGCTGATATGTTACCTCATCAGGGAGAAGTTTTTCTGGGTGATGTTGAGTCACAAATGATCCCTGCACCTCAATGGCGTCGTAAAGTTGCTCTGTTGCCGGCAGAAAGTCAGTGGTGGTGTGATACGGTAGGTGAACATTTTCATGAATTTGATGAGACATTATTTGCTCAGCTCGGCTTTGAGAAAAAGGTGATGGGCTGGCATATCAGTCACCTGTCCAGTGGAGAAAAACAAAGGCTGGCTTGTATTCGCTTATTAATGAATCAACCGGAAGCATTATTATTAGACGAACCCACGGCAAACCTGGATAAAGGCAATCAGGCTAATTTAGAATCAATTATTGCGGACTATCAAAAGAAATATCAAATCCCTGTTATCTGGATTAGTCATGACAAACCACAATTAGAGAGGGTTTGTCAGCAGTTATTAGTGATGAACAAAGACCACTATGAACTCAGGCCGTTAAGCGGAGTACAATCATGATACATCTTACTCCCTGGGATTTAGTTATTGCTTCAGGCATGATTATTCTTCTGGCCATTACCAGTCTATTACTGCAGCTGAATATTGCCAGACAATTGACCATTGCAGCGATTCGTAATGTAATTCAATTATTGCTCATTGGTTATATTCTCAAGCTGATATTTAATACTAATAACCTGTTTTTACTGGCAAGCATTGCCTGCATAATGCTTCTGGTGGCCGGCTATGAAATTAATGCCAGACAAAAATATCCGTTAAAACGCTGGGTCGGTTTTAAAGTTGGTACCAGTGCATTATTCCTTTCATCATTTGCTATGGTGTTATTGACTTTGATGGTGATTGTCGCGCCAACTCCCTGGTATTCACCACAATATGCGATTCCACTCTTAGGTATGCTATTGGGTAATACCATGAATGGTATTTCATTAGGTATGGATAAATTAAACCAGAGTGTCTATCAGCAAAGAGCTATTATAGAACAGCGCTTAATGCTGGGGCAAAGCTATCATGAAGCGATTAAAGAAATTCGCACCGAAAGCATTCGAACCGGTATGATACCCATTATTAACTCGATGGCAATTGCCGGATTAGTCAGCTTGCCCGGCATGATGACAGGCCAAATTTTGTCAGGAACACCACCTGTTGAAGCTGTAAAATATCAGATTCTTATCTTTTTTCTGATTGCTTCAGGTACAGGCTTTGGCATTATGCTGGCAGTCTGGATGATTGCTAAACGTATGTTTGATGATCGTCAACGTCTGGATTTGGCCATATTAAAAGTTAAATGATGCTGATTTTTATAAGATGCAGGTTTTTTGTTTGAGCTTTTCATTTAAGATTGAATGATTTAAAGAATAGTCTACTGCCAAATCAATAAGGTGAACGCCATCGGTTTGCAGACATCTCTCTAAAGTGTCATTAAATTCGCTGCAGCTGCCAGGTTGATAACCCAGCGCACCATAACTTTCTGCATATTTTACAAAATCAGGATTATTATAATCCAGACCAAAGTTATCAAATCCACTGCCTTCCTGTTTCCACTTGATCATACCAAAAGCGTTATCATTCAAAATGATTACAATAAGATTGAGCTTTAAACGGACTGCTGTTTCCATTTCTTGTGAGTTCATCATAAAGCCGCCATCACCACAAACTGCGATGACTTTTTTATTGGGGTTGATTAATTTTGCAGCGATAGCAGAGGGTAGACCTGCCCCCATTGTCGCTAAAGCATTATCTAATAATAAGGTATTGGGTTGATAACAGGGGTAGTTTCGGGCAAACCAGATTTTATAGACACCATTATCCAGAGTGACAATACCATCTTCCGGCATTTGATTACGGACAATATTGACGACACGCTGGGGTAACACGGGAAAACGATTGTCAGTTGAGTATTTTGACAGGTGGGTATCCACCTCCTGTTTTATTTTATTAAAGTAAGTTAAATCCCAGTTACTATTATCTTCAATTCTTTGTGTTATTTTCTTTACCGATGTGGAAATGTCACCAACGACATTTAATTGAGGAAAATAAACATCATCGACCTGATTGGGAAAAAAGTTGACGTGTATGACTTGTTTGCCGCCTTCTTCCATTAAAAAAGGGGGCTTTTCCATAATATCGTGGCCCACATTGACAATCAGATCTGCTCGATTAATGGCACAGTGTAAAAAATCATGATCGGATAATGCCGCAGTTCCCAGAAATTGCGGATGTCGTTCATCTACTACGCCTTTACCCATTTGCGTACTAAAAAAACGCATACCAGTGGTTTCAATAAAATCGGAAAGTGCTTTTTGTGTTGATTTTCTATTAGCCCCTGCGCCGATAAGTAATAGCGGCATCTTAGCGTGTTCAATCATCTTGACCGCACTTGCAATTGCCATGTCATCTGCATCGGGGCGTTGATAATTAACCACATCAAAAAGTCGTTCATCAGCATCTTCTGCTGCCACATCTTCAGGTAATTCAATATGTACAGCACCCGGTCGTTCTTCCATTGCCAGGCGAAAAGCTTCTCGAATGGATGAAGGGATATTATTGGCATTGACAATTTGTCGGGTGTATTTTGTCAGAGGCTTCATCATGTGTACGATATCGACAATCTGAAATAAACCCTGTTTACTTTTTTTGATAGGTTTTTGACCACTGATCATCATCATCGGCATGCCGCCCAGTTGAGCATAGGCGGCAGCGGTGACAAAATTAGTGGCTCCCGGACCTAATGTTGACAGACATACTCCGGGCTTACCGGTGAGTCGTCCATAAGTGGCTGCCATAAATCCGGCACCCTGCTCATGACGGGTTAAGATGAGTTTAATAGACGACGTTTTTAAAGAGTCCAGAAAATCAAGATTTTCTTCACCCGGTATACCGAAAATATACTCAACCTGTTCATTTTCTAATGCTTTGACTAATAAGTCAGATGCTTTCAAGATATAGTGCCTTTTAATGGTTGTTAGTAGTTGTCATGACTTGCTAAAGAAACCACAACCTATTGTTATTAATAGAAATAATATAAATTAATAGCAACTAATGGTGAAAATACAAAACTTTAACTAATTGCCAAAATGTGTGAGTAATTAGAGAGTTTTTTAAAATTATGAGGTGACATAATGAATAAAGTCAGACTAATTCCCCGAAATATTAATACTCTTAAGCGCGATCCCGAAGGACCAAAAGTTCAACGAATATGGATCCCTGAGTTAGATGGATTGGGCGTTGACCTAGGAAAATCAAAACGGTCATTTATTTATAAATTCAAAAGCCCGGTAACTAACAAGTTTAGAATTATTACACTCGATAATTATAGTTATAGCCAAGAATTGAATAAAAGCCAACTTAATGACATTGAGGATGATTATTACCAGTTAAGACGGAAAATACGAAATGGAGTCGATCCACTGGCTGAAAAAGATATTGAAAGAGAACAGCGCAAGCAGTAGAGAATTACAAATAGACTTTCTAAGGGAAATCTTAAAAAGAAGAAGCCAAATTGTTACACACTGAATAGGGCTTTTGATGATTACACGGTACACCGCCTGTTTACCGATGAAATCGCACCTGGCACTCAAAAGGCTTATGTACTAAATTACAACAAACACATAAAGCCTGTGATGGGTAAAAATCCTTTAAATGAAATCAATATGGATATGGTTAATGAGCTACTTGATTCTCTGGCTGATGGGCCGTGCAATATTGCGATAAGTGTATTGAAAAGAACTCAGAAAGTCGCCTTAAAGTATAAAAAGAAAACAGGGCTGAATGTTCCATTTATTTTTGATACTGACAGACGAAAAATGGGGAAAAGAACCCGAAAGGTTGAAGATTTACCAGGGTTTATTTCTTTTCTACAGGACAATGAGCGTTATAAATCATATAAGAATGCCATGATGGCCCAGTTATTATATGGAACAAGAGCTCAAGAGTTAAATGAGCTGAAATGGTGTGAAGTGAAGGGCGATATTATTCAAGTGCCATGGCAACGATTAAAAACTAAACATATTGCCGATAAGCCTAATCATGATGACGATGATTTGATTTTACCTGTTATGCCTGCAATGAAGAACATACTTGACCAGCAAAAAGGATTTTCTGATATTTTTGTTTTTCCACAATTGAATAATGATAGACCGATGTCCAATGGGTGTGGCTATATTACATTAGGTCGCTCAAATTTTAAAAATAGCTCTCATGATATTCGTAGGACTGTTGCCAGCAGATTAAGGGTTGAGCTTAATGCAACGGTGGATGATATTGATTTAATTCTCAATCATAGTGTAGGCACTGTAAATGATTCCTATATTCAAGGAACGCCACTAGAAAGAAAACGAAAAATTTTGTCTATTTGGCATAACTATATTGACTCATTAATGACAGAAACAGGAGTACAGAATCATGGGTGATATTACATTCGATCTTTCAGGTAGTGGCGCTATTGATGATTTAAGGGCTGCAAATCGTCTTCATTATGCAGTTACAGGCTTACTATTAGGTGACAATATTAATGAAGGATCACTTGCAGAATTAACTGGTACTTTGGATTTGATCAGTTCAATTTGTATTGAAAATATCGTGTACCAGCAAAGGAGCAATCAAGAGGAAAAAACTCAGGGGCTTACCGATATCATGAATAAGTTTTCAGAAATGAATAGTATTATTGATGATAAAGCATTCCTGGAGTGGTTCGTTTCAATGATGCAGGATGAACAGCCTTTTGAGAAATTCACAGTGAAATCGTTAATAGATAATATTAAATTCTGGCATGAAGCCTATTTGAACAACCAGGGGTGAATCATGGATAAGCAAACACAAGAGCACTATGAACGAATGGCTAAAAAGTACCCTGATGTTTATGGTGTGCCAGAAGTCGATGATGTTGTAATGATTCCAGTATTAACGATGGAACAACTGTTAAAGGAGTTTCCTAACACTAAGAAAGGTAAAATCCCCAAACACCTTTTATCATTAGAAAGCAATGTGATATAGAGTTATAATCGAATTAGGCAGCTAGACCATGCAAGTTGAAAAGCACCCTCACCAGTGCCCGCTGCCTTCCTTTCAATGGTGATATATCAGAGTGATGATATGGATAAGTATCAATTCAACAAATTCATTAAAAAAAAATTAGAATTGCACGGTAAGCGCTCATTCCCCGACGTTCTTCCAAGGTTTTCTTGAATAGAATATTCTTAAGCCTCCTGAAATCAAGTAGCCAGGAGGCTATTATG
>JAHXHI010000319.1 GCA_025656775.1 gamma proteobacterium symbiont of Bathyaustriella thionipta | reverse complement strand
TACGGTGGAAAAACTGGAAGAGTTGCTTCCCTGGAATTTTAAAAATCAGCATTAGATAAAGTCAAGAACGCTGCTCATTAAGCGTTTACTTCTCTTTACCAGAAAGAAAATTCTAACGCACATTTAAAGTTTTAATAATCATACTCATTATTTTTATACTTACTTGCGTCAATAGATGCATAACCCATTACGGTATTAAAAAAAACTTTAATTTTTCTCAGCGTAGCTGTCGTACTAACCGCTACAGCACTTATCTCTCTAGCTGGCAATATTAAAAGTAAGAAGCCTTTTGAAGGTGGTGTCATTGAAAACATCGTAGTCATTGAACAATTTTCAGATAAAGTTCAACAAGGTTGAATTACATTAAAAGATACCCTTATACGAGCAAAGGAAATTGAGGATTACCTTCAAATGCTTCTCTGGTTCCCTTTATTACAGAAATCCATGCTAAGGACCTTGGAAATAATAAAGTTTCCATTTTTAGCTAAGCCTTAATAGAGAAAAACCATTTTTCCAGCCCATCTTCCCGTGAAATATTTTCTTCTATTTTTTCCATCTCCTGCTTTGTGAGAGTCACGCCACTTTTATAAATTTTCCTAACCAACTTAACTGATGGCTTTATTGATTTGAATGTCATGCTTCGGGCCAATCCCAATGTTTTCTGTACTGTTTCAAGCAGTTCACCACGCCAGTGGTTTTCTAAGACTCCCCACAAACGTTCAACTGGATTATATTTGCTGTGATAAGGTGGGTAGTAGGCCATTTGAATATCAATTTTTTTCTCATGGCTAAATGCGACTAAACGTTTAAGCCATTGTTTCCTGATACCACTGCATTCTGGCCCGTTGTCAGCATTAATAACTAATGTATGAATTGTATATTTGGCGCTCAGTTTTAACCAAATATCTTCTAACCTGTCTGCCATAAAGTCAGCGGTCACTTTATTATTGGAAAACCAAAGAAAACTTTCACCCGTCTCTGGTAATAACAGACCAAAAGGGGTTAACTTTTCATCAGGTTTAAAATCATGATCATAAGCTTTATTTATCTGTCTGCTTTTTCCGCCTCTTGAAAATAGGCCTACATTAACGGTAGCCTTTGAATCAATTGAGATCCTTAGCACACCATTTTCTAAAATAGCTTCTTTGTTTATCTGATGGAGACGCTTAAATATAGCATCTGTTTCAGGTATTTTTTTAAGTGGACGACACTTGGCTACTTTTTGTGGCCTGAAGTTCAACGCCCTTAGTTTACTTGATATGGTACGTACTGTTGGTAGCTCTTTTGAATGATAATTAAAGTCAGTAATTAGCCTTTGCCGTACAGAGGATGCCGTCAGTGGAATATAAGTTCTGGTACTTCTAAAGGTGGGATCAGTTTGACCCAAAGGCTCTACAATCAGACGAATATGATCTCGCAGTAGCGGTAATGAGGCTTCTACAGGTTTACGCCCTCGATCCTTGAATCGATCGACTATATCAACACCGCTGACTAATTCTTTAAGCCCTTTTCTTATTGTTGGCCTACACCAACCCAACACTTGTTCGGCGAAGCTCTGGCCGCCTACACCTAATAATTGAACAATACCTGCCATAAATTTACGACGATTAGGGCCATTTAAGGCGTTAGCGGTATTTTTCCATAATAGTTGCTCTTCTACATTACATTCTTCTGTGATTTCATCGCTCTATTTTAAAAAAAATCACATTAATATGCTACCTTTAAATTGGAAACTTTATTATTTCCGAGGCCCTAAGCCTTAATAATGATTATAGTTCAAAATACTTAAGGCTAATTTATGAAACAAAATAATGAAACATCTATTGTTTAAATCCTGATAAAGTCTTATAAATAACCGGCATAACAATTATGACCAGCGGTATCTGCACCATTAAACCTGATATTATGGCCACGGCCAGAGGTTGTTGCATAGCTGATCCTTGACCCAAAGCAAGTGCAAGAGGTAATAAGGCTAAAATGGCCGCTAATGTTGTCATGGTAATCGGACGCATTCGATTAACGCCCGCCTGAATTAACGCTTCAGATTTTTTTTCTCCAGAATTTAATAACTCATGATATTCTGAAAAATAAAAAATTGATATTTCAGTCACAATGCCGACAATCATAGTCATTCCCATCATAGCAGTTATATTAAGTTCAATGCCCGTTATCCAAAGCCCTGTAAATACAGCAGACATAGCCATTAACGGCGAAACAAGAATTGCTAATGCCGCAGCAAAGTCCTCATATAAAAATAATAATAAGACAAAAATAAGTGCTAATGCAGCAATAAATACCGCAATTAATCCATGAAAAGCAATCTGCTGTTGTTTATACAAACCACCCAATTCGTAGTACATGTCAACGGGAAGTAAACCCGGTTGTCCCAGAGATAGTTTAATATCACTTATAGTTGAACCCAAATCTCTTCCACTGATACGAGCAGTAACAGCGACTGTACGTTTAAGATTATCTCGTTTTATTTGAGGCTGCCCCAGTTCAGTTTTAACGTGCGCTATTCTCTTTAGGGGAAAGTTATGGCCATCAGTTGCACGAAGCCAAATTTTATTAATTGCACTGCTTTTATCTCGTACAGAGGGTGGCACCCAAAGCCGTACTCCAATCAGTTTAATATCTTCCTGAACTTGTGTAGTAACCAATCCATTAAACCATGCATTAAGCTGCTGGGTAACCTGATCCGGATCAATTCCTTCAAGTGCCGCTTTGTCTCGATCCACTACAATATTGATGGCATCACCAGCCAGCACAATACCATCTTTTACATCAACAACACCTGGAATTTTCCCAATGGCTTCTGCAACTCGAGGACTGATTGTCATGAGCTCATCAACATGTTCAGTAAAAAGTTTAATTTGAATAGGTTGAGGCACAGCAGTCAAATCACCAATAAGATCTTCCATCAATAATGCCATTTCTATCTCAAGACCAGGTACTTTTTTCTCAATTTCATTTCGTATAGTATCCATAACTTCATCTATGCCAGGTCTTGGAAATGGTTTAAGTCTGACAAAAAAATCACCTTCGTTAGCCTCAGTCAAACTACTGCCCAGTTGTGCCCCAGTTCGACGAGAATAAGTATCTACTACAGGATTTTTTCGCAAAATAGTCTCAATTTGTTGAAGTAAGCGATCGGTTTCAGCTAAAGATGTTCCAGACTCTGACCTATAATCAAGAATAAAGCCACCTTCATCCATATGAGGCATAAATCCAGATCCAACTTGCTTAAAAGAAAATAGACCTATTAATATAATGGGAATAATACCAAAGAATAATAAAAAGGGTCTGTTTATAATTCGGTGCATTAAACTCATATATCCTTCTTGAAGTTTAGAAAAAATAACTCCCTTGTCTTCTTTATCGGCATCACTTTTATGTAAAAGATGTTCTGCAAGCAGAGGAACAGCAAGCCAGGCCAGTAAAAATGAAATAAAGAGACTACTAGCCATTGTTAATGATAATGCTTTAAAAAAAGCCCCTGTAACACCACTTAAAAAAGCAAGAGGAGCAAATATAATGATTGTTGCAGCTGATGACCCCATAAGAGGAGGCGTAAATTCAATAGCAGCTTCACGAATGGTTAAAGCAATATCCTTATTTTTTTCTCTGAGTCGACGAATAATGTGTTCAATCATTACAATCGCATCATCAACGATCAAACCAACTGCCGCAGCCATGCCTCCCAGTGTCATGATATTAAAACTCATATTCAGAATATTAAGTAATAATATGGTACTTGCAAGAACTGCTGGTACTATAAGAATAGCAATTAAAGTAATTTTCAAACTACGCAAAAATATTAATAGTATGAATGCGGCCAGCACAATTCCAATGGCAATGGCATCTCGTACGCTATTGGCTGATTCCGTAATCAATTGACTTTGGTCATACCAGTTTGCAATGGTCACATTTTTTGGTAGTTTGTATTTTTTCAGATGTAGTTGAATATCATCAACAATTTTAACCGTGTTACTTCCTGGTTGTTGATATACTTGTACTAATACAGCATCATGTCCATCAGCTGTAATTCGTTGCCACTGAGGAGCAGTTGTGGGAAAAATACTGGCAATATCTTCTAGCCGAACAAAACCATCACTGTCATTGCGTAATACCGTATTTTTAATAGTGTCTAATGAATGAATTCGAGTGTCTGACAATATTAGATACAGTTTATAGTGATCTTCAAGTCGTCCAATGGCCTGTAATACATTGCTGGCAGATAATGATTGGGTAATATCTGCAAAGCTAAGCTTCAATGCTTGCATTTTATCCGGGTTGATTTCAACTCGATATTCTGCCTGTTTTCCTCCAATTACTTTAACACTGGCGACACCGTCTATTGAAGAAAATAAAGGTACAAGCTGGTACTCGCCTATATCATATAAGTCAATAAGTGATTTTGAATCTGAAATTAAGCTATATGCCACAACTGGAAAAACAGTGGGATCCATACGTTTTACTGAAAAATTGGTACCTGGAGGCAAGCTGGGTAAGATTTGATTAATTGCAGAACTGACTTGCAGCATAGATGAAACCATATTACTGCCCCACTGAAAATTAATTGATATTTCCGCACTTCCCCTGCTTGTTGTTGATTGTAAGCTTGCAACTCCAGGAACAGAACGAACAGCTTGCTCTACCGAACGCGTCACTGCAATGACCATTTGATCGGCAGGTTGATCGCCTGTTTCCAGCGAAACCACTACACGAGGAAAGTCCACATGAGGAAATAATGAAACGGGTAACTTTAATCCCGTAGCAACACCACCAAGAGCTACAATAAGCACTAGAAATAATATAGAACGACGATGTAGTGCAGCCCAATGAGCAATATCCATTAACGAATCTCCCTTACAGGCATACCATTGCTAAGTTCATAATTTCCTAATGTAATAACAGGTTCACCTTCATGAATATCACCTGAAATTTCAATAATATTATTTTCTTCTATACCTGTCTTTACGTTCACCTTAAAAGCTTTACCCTTTTTTATTGTATAGATATATGCCTTATCATTCTCACCTAAAACTGCACTTCGAGGAACCATTAACGATGAATGTTTTGCTAAATGAATAAAGCCAATAATATGACTGCCAAGAACTAAATGATCGACTTGATCCTCAGGGATAGGCACTAATACTTCAACCAGTTGAGTTGATGGATTAATCATGGCATGAATTTCACGAATTTGACTTTCAATCATGATGCCAGGTACAAATACAGAGCTTATTGTCACAGGCGTTGTTACCGTTAAAATTTTTAATTCTTCTGGTTCCACACCCAGTTGAGCAATGAGTCGTTTTTCAGCAGCGATCAGCATGGCTGAACCGTCGGCTTGCACTCTTTGTCCTTGTTTCACATCCAACTGTGTAATTATCCCATCCATTGGGGCTCTAAGAGTTTCTTGAGTTTGATCAAGTCCACGTTTATGCAGGGCTTCAAGTGATGTTCTGGCATCTTTTAATGACTTACGTGCGCTGTCAACCTGAGTCTTGGTAGCCAATTGTTCATGAAACAGCCTCTCAGTTCGTTTAAGTTCACGCAGAGAAAAATCAACCGTACTTTGAGCCTGTAAATATTGCATATGATCATTCGGAGAGGTGATGACTTCAAGTAATTTTTCACCACTTTTTACCCTCTGTCCCAACCTTACCCAAATTCGGTTAATAAGTCCTGCATGAGGAAAAGAAAGACTGAGAACCTGATCTGGATCGGGTTTTAAAATACCATAAACTTTAATATTTTTACCAATATTAGCTTTAATAATAGCTGAAGTTTTTACTGCAACAGTTACATCATCAGCATAACAGGTAGCCATTATAGTAAATGGTATCAAGACGAGATATAAAAATGATTGAATGTGTCTTTTCATCAGATAATTACCTGTTTATTGTAAGTTTTATGTCCGGTTGATTGAATTATATAAATGCACGTTTATAATTTGAACTGAAAATTTGGTATGGCTAATAATGTCTGTAAGGCTAGTTGATTTTCCCAGAGTGTTTGCAACAAAGAGATTTGTTCTAAACGTTTATTAACCCAGGTAGATTCCATATTAAGAAATGTTAAGGCATTGATATCTCCCCTGTCATAGGCCTTACGAGCACTGTCGACTAAGGTTTTTAATCGAGGCAAATACTTGTCTAAACTCACTTGTTGCTTTTCAATAATGTCTTGCAATTCAAGTAAGCGATTAACATTATTATTTGCTTGTAAGATACGCGCGGTATATTCTTCAGATAGTTGTTTTCGTGTTGCACGTTCTGTGGCAATACCACCACGATTGGCATTAAACAAGGGCAAAGTCAGACCAATATTAAATCCATTGGTATCAATACCACCTGTATCCCTTGCTTTTGTTATCCCCAGACTAATAGCAGGAAATTGTCCTAAAATTGCCTCTCTGACTTTTTCTTCCTGAGATTGATATCCAGCTTTTAGTGCCAGCAAGTCAGGCCGAAGCTCAGGAAGCTTATCCAGTTGCTTTAAGATTTTAGAACGATTTAAACGTGTTTGCTCGGGTAGTTCTATCAATTTTATTAAAGCATCTGATGGTAAGCCCAATAATTTTTTAAGTGCATAACTTGTGTTATTGTGTTGTTGTTCAAGTTGAGAAATTTGAGAATACACATCAATTAATGCCGTTAAATCCGTACCATTCACATCGAGCAAAATATTCCCTTCTCTCATCCCTTTTTTTGAATACTGGTAACGTGAATTATATAGCTTTTTCATGGATTGGAGCAACACCAAGCGACGCTCCTCCAATTTATAACTTACAGCTAATGACCGTGCCTGTTGAACGACTTGCCATTCCTGCCAGAGGATTTCCAATTGAATTTTTTGTTGCAAGTGTTTAAGGTTGCTTATTTGTGCCTGGCGAATAATTAATGGCATAATATCATAGCCTATTCCCACACCCCAAGCATTCACAAGTCCTGCAGTATTACCTGAAGGTTTGTCAATATTCATAGCTAACTGGGGATCGGGTAATAATCCCGCAGAAAAAACTTGTGCGCCAGCAATTTCATATTTTGATCGCTGAGCATTAAGTGATGGATTGCCTAACACTGCAAGAATTGCAATTTCAGTCAGATCTAGGCCATTATTCAGATTAATAGTATAAGGCTCTTGCCTGGATTGAAGTATCTTATTGGCTTCTACAGAAAGGATATTCAAATTGTGTGTTGATGTATTTTGCACTGCTAAAGGTTGTGCCTGATAACTGGCACAACCATTCAGTAATATTATAAAAGGTAATACAATTAATAAATGCTTGAAATTACAGCTTTTCAATAAATTATAAGCCACTAAATGCCTCCTAAGTTTTGTGTTATAGGGTAGTGATATAAACTTAGTGTATACTTAGCAAAAAAACTAGAAGTGAAGTGGACAAGGCTAAGAGTTTAAATAAGTATAAAAATACTTTATAATTACGGCACAAATTTAACTCAAGTTATCTCGTTTCAAATATCATCAATCTGGTTACAAATGCTAAAAAAAATCAATATTAAAATTTACTTCTTCTGTACATGGCTATTTAGTGTTTATCTATGCAGTTTTTTTTTACAGGATATTCCAAATAACACTATTAGAGATATTCTTCATAGTATTTTACTTATCACCACCTATGCTTTTATGTATCTTTCTCCTGCTTTCCTTGTCTACTGGTTGTTTAAACGTTGGATTATACTTGCAACTGTTTTAGCGATTATTTTTTCTGTAATCAGCAATATTTTTATTTTTATTGATAGTCGTTTATATGATTTGTATGCTTTTCATATCAATGGATTTGTATGGAATTTAATTACCACAC
>JAHXHI010000190.1 GCA_025656775.1 gamma proteobacterium symbiont of Bathyaustriella thionipta | reverse complement strand
TCATCGATAGTTAATAGCGATTCGGTTATAAAAAATTATTTTTAGCCGTTAATTTATCAAAATATTTAGGTTCACCGGTTTTTGCTGTAAACTTAATTTTATTATGATATTCCTATAATTATTAGGTATAATTCTATGTACGAATGTCTATTATGTGATAAACGCCCAATTTAACAGCATGTTTAAGGTTAATGATTTATATTATGTCGAAAAAATCTGTATTTTTGTCTATTTTCTTTTTAATGTTACCTGTTACAGGTTTTACACTTGGATTCGGTAATCTTACCGTATTTTCAAAATTAAATGAGCCATTAAAGATACATATCAATCTGGTGGGTTCAAAATCAGTATCTATCGATGATATCATTGTAAAAAATGCCGACTTAAATACCTATAGACGTGCAAAATTACCTAAACCTTCAGCCTTTAATAAAGTACAGTTTAAAACAATAAAAGAAGCTGATGGCTCTGTTGTCGTTGAATTATCGACCAGAAAGCCTGTTAGAGAACCCTTTTTTACCTTTATTATTGATATGAAATGGCGTACTGGCCATCTTAACCGGGAATATACCTTCTTACTCGATCCACCTGAATTTATACACAAAAATAGCTTTCCAGCAAAAAAACGGAAGAGCATTACTAAAAAAGCCAGCCCCATAAAGGATGTTGCTGCTAAACCTTTTCGTAAACCATCTCGAAAAATAAGTCAGCCTAAAGTTGATTATAATGCAGTAATTGCTGCACATATTAACGGAGATACGTATGGCCCAACCAAACGAGCTGATACACTTTGGGAGATTGCAAAAAAGGTTAAACCTGACAATAAAGTAACCACACATCAAACCATGCAGGCTTTATTTGCATTAAATCCAGATGCCTTTATCAGAGGCAATATTAATTTATTAAAGCAAGGGAAAACACTTAAAATTCCAACAAGTAATGAAGTCAGACAAATAAATGGTAAGCCCTTATTAAAAAACGCACCCGTTTCTTCTGTAAAAACGACTTCATCTTCCAGTGCAACGACAAAACAAGTTGAAAACAACCAGACGATTCAACCTCCTTCAGAAAAAAAATCCGTCGTTGCACCTGTAAATTTAAAAAATAATGAAGATCAGGCTCAGGCTCAACTAAAAATCTTATTACCTGCCGAAGAGTTATTAAGTAATCCTGTGACCAGTACTGAGGATTTATTATTAATCAATAAAGCCTTACAGACATCGATTACTACCATTAAATCATTACAAAGTGAAAATGAAGATCTCGGTAAAAAAATTGCCTCATTAACTGATAAGCTCAATAATCTGGATAAACATAACCAAAACTTAAACAATAAAATTTCAGAAATCACTGCATTATTAAAAAAGAATAACGAGACGAATACTACCACTGCGAAATCAATAAATAGCTCTGCTCAGACAGGCAGTGATGAAATCGCTTCTAATCCAACAAAAGTGGATTCTCCAGATACGCCGATAGAAATCCAGTCAGAAGTGGCTCCAATAATAAAGAAAGAGTCTTTTGTTCGTGACTTATTATCCAGACCCGTTATTACTTTTTCCTTAGCATTTTTCACTATTATTATTCTTGTCTCAGTTCTATTCAGTATTCGAAATCATAGTAAGAAAAGAAAAAATTACAGGCAAGAAACAAAGGCTGCCAGCAAAAACCATAATGAAATAAATACACCAACAACACCTCAAAGATATGTTGAGCAGCCCAAACCTGCCGTAACCAATACGATACAGGAAACATCACCGACTAGTTTACAGGGCACTGATATTTCTGAAGATAAAGATAAAGACGAAGATGATATGGACTTTTTTGAATATTTTGAGAAAAAGATCAATGCACCTGAAGAAACCGTTATCTCAAAAAACCTGGAAGGATTACCCGCATCACAATCAGAAGATAAGGAACAAACAGAAGCTCCAGATGATATAACATTTGATATTAGCCAGGAAGATGTCGAAGAATATGAAAAGAACGCTACCCATTTGGACAATCATTCACGGAGTACCATATTAAGTGAAATTGATACCTATTTAGCCTATGGCAATTACAATGAAGCCGAAAAATTATTATTCAAACAACTTAAAATATCACCTTCTGATAAGAACCTGCACCTTAAATTATTTGAATGTTATACTTTTTCTAATAAGCGTTATGAGTTTATCAAACATGTTGAAAACATCGGCAATTTATTAAATACAGACATGGTTTTACGCCATCGAATTGAGAACATATTCCAGCAAACCTGGAATGAAACTCTGGACATTAATAGTTTTTAACAGGAAAAAGGGCGATTAAATTAGAATAGTTCTTATATTTGCATTCTTTAATTTATAAACTTTCTTCGCTTTAGCTTTACTACTCAAGAGCTTTTAATTTGCGATAAAGCGTTCTTTCACTAACACCCAGTTTTTCAGCCAATATTTTTTTATCATCTTTAAAATATTGGTTAAGCCACATCAGATATTCATTTTCATGCTGTTCCAAAGTCATCAGCTGCTCAATAATTTGTTCTTCTGCTTTAAAGTTTCTGATAAACTCTTTATCAGATAGACTATTTACCGATACTTTTTTCTGATCATCCTCAAAAATGTTCTCCGGTAAGTGCGTTATTTCAATCACATTAGAGTCTGTCATAACACGCCCGAGTTCAAGGATATTTCGAAGCTCTCGTATATTACCAGGAAATTTATATTGACTAAAAAAAGCAAGTACCTCATTGGACACATGCATTTTTCTTGGTCCCGAAATACGTTCTAAAATAGTATCAACTAATAATGGAATATCTTCAAGACGTTCTCTTAAAGCAGGAAGCTTTATTGGAAAAGTACTAATTCGATAATAAAGATCTTCACGAAACTCCCCCTTTTTAACCATTGCCTTTAAGTTCTTATGCGTTGCGCAAACAAGACGAAAGTCAGCATTTAACTGTTCTATTCCCCCAACACGACGAAAGGTACGTGTTTCTATAAGACGTAATAACTTTACCTGTAGACTTAAAGGCACATCACCAATCTCATCAAGAAACAAAGTACCACCCTCAGCTTCTTCAACAAGACCTTTCTTTTTATTTACAGCACCGGTAAAAGCACCCTTTTCATGGCCAAAAAGTTCACTTTCAAATAAGGATTCGGATAAGCCAGAACATTCTACAGTAATACAGTGCATGGTTTTACGAAAACTAGCCTGATGAATCGAATGAGCAACCAATTCTTTACCACTACCGGATTCACCCTGTAATAATACTGAAATATCATATTCAGCAACCCGACTAATTAACTCCAGAAGCTTATTAAATGAGGGTGCCTTTCCTACCATCCCCTTTTCAACTGATTTTGGACTCTCATGTTTAATGGTTTTCATCACTTCAAGAAAATAAATTTTTTCATTAATATCTTTAATAGGATAGAGTGATATATCAATATGCTCATCACCATATCGAGTATGATGTACATGCAGAACTCTTTGATTCTTTTTTGTTGATTTAGCTAATTGTAATGGACATGACTCGCCTTCTTGATCACAAGAACGAGAATACAGATGTGATATTTCATAACAATGAAGATTATTTGATAATCGTACATTATTTGGGTTTAGCAAATTATTATCCGAGCCATCAGAAAGGCCGGTATCATTATAATAATCATCTAAATTATATAAATCTAAATAGGCAGAATTTGCACTGACAATTTCAAACTCATCTGAAATTAATACAGCAGGATCGTCATAGGTAGCAACAATATCTTGCAGATTCAAAACAGGAATAATCTTTGTCATCACTAAGTGCCCTTAACCAGCTCAAAATATACCGTGTGAATTAATACGAGCTTTATAGCCGTGTATAAAAAACAAATATTATAAACATAAACAGAATAAAATACGCCATATAATAAGAGACATAATATTATATAAAATAATTAGAAATTACTTATATAATATTTTTTACTAAAACAACTTTACTTTTAAAAAAATAAAGCTATTATTATTAAAAAAATAATAAGCTATAACTCAGACATCAATTACCAAAGCTTTAGTATAGAGTAGTATAATTACTATTTAATAATATTCTTACTGACTTATAATTTAAAGCATTCGGTTAAAACATTCCTACCAATTTTAGCACTTATTTTCTTTTGTTTTTAAGTAATTGTGCTACCTTTAGACTTTAAAGTATTTTATAAATTTTAAATTTTATCAGGAGATAATATTTTATGGCTCACGTCGTTATAATTGGTGCCGGGACCGGTGGAATGCCATGCGCATATGAAATGCGTGATGCATTAGGTAAAGAGCACCTTGTCACTATGGTCAGTGAAAATGAAACATTTGACTTTACACCATCTAACCCCTGGGTTGCTGTAGGCTGGCGTCAAAGAAAAGACATCAGCTTTGAAATCAGACCTTACCTTGAAAAGCGCGGCATTAACTTTATTGCTCATCGAGTTGATAAAATTGACCCTGCCAACAATGAACTTACTTTAAATAATGATGAAAAAGTGAGCTATGATTATTTAATTATCACCACTGGTCCACGATTGGCTTTTGAAGAAGTAGAAGGTTCTGGTCCTTCTGCCAATAGCCAATCAATTTGTTCTCTGCCTCATGCAGAAACAGCATTTGATGATTTCGAAAAATTAGCGGCTGATCCTGGTCCTGCCATTGTTGGCGCAATGCCTTTTGCCAGCTGTTTTGGACCCGCTTATGAATATGCTTTTATTTTAAACAGAGAACTTCAAAAACGTAAACTTCGTGATAAAGTGCCTATGACACTGGTTACATCAGAGCCATATATCGGTCATTTAGGTTTAGGTGGAGTGGGTGATTCTAAAGGCATGCTGGAGTCTGAATTACGCCAACATGCTATCAGCTGGATCTGCAATGCCAAAACAACCAAAATTGAAGCGGGTAAAATGTATGTTGATGAGTTAAATGACGATGGTAGTCTTAAGAAGCAACACGAGCTGCCATTTAAACACGGTATGATGCTTCCTGCTTTTAAAGGTGTCAATGCCGTAGCCGAAGTCGAAGGACTTTGTAATCATCGTGGTTTTGTTATCGTCGATAAGCAACAGCGTAGCCCTAAATACAGAAATATCTTTTCTGCTGGTGTTTGTATCGCAATTCCACCTGTTGAGGCAACTCCTGTTCCCACCGGTGCTCCTAAAACAGGTTATATGATTGAGTCAATGGTGACTGCTATTGTACACAATATTGCAGATGAGTTATCAGATATAGAACCTTCAAATGAAGGTACATGGAATGCTATCTGTCTTGCCGATATGGGTAACACGGGTGCGGCTTTTGTTGCCATTCCACAAATACCACCTCGTAATCTGGCCTGGTTTAAGAAAGGTAAGTGGGTGCATCTGGCTAAAATCGGTTTTGAAAAATATTTTATTCGTAAGATGAAGTCAGGTTCAAGTGAACCTATTTATGAAAAATATCTATTGAAAGCACTGGGTATCAATCGCCTGAAATAAGAGACTGCTATTGTTGTTCAACGTCATGCTGCTCACACCATGTGAGTAGCAATCCGGGTAAATAATCTGCGGTTAATCACTAACTCTATACACTTCAATGACATTAGGTAACTGTGTGATTCGATTAAGTGCACGACTCAATTGAGCAACCCCTGCTATTTCCAGCGACAACCTCATTCTGGCTGAATAATCTGATTTGTTTGTTGAAGTATTAATACCTAATACATTAATTTCTAAATTAGCTAATATTGAAGTGATATCACGTAATAAGCCTTGCCGATCCATTGCAATTAATTCAATCGTTACGGTATAACACTGATTAACTTCATGATTCCACTCCACTTCTATTAAACGTTCACTATTTTCTTCCAGAGCATGTTGTACATTATGACAGTCACTACGATGAATGGTAATTCCTCTATATTTGGTGATAAAACCGATAATTGAATCACCTGGAACGGGCTTACAACACTGGGCGATTTGAGTAAGAACATTATCAACGCCATAAATGGTCACATCGCCCGAACCCTGAGGTAATAATTCTATCGTTTGCTGAATAGGTTCTTCATGGTGTTCTTTATGTTTATCACTATGACCACCCAGTTCCTGAATCGTAGACGCTATCTGGCCTGTGGTAATTTCACCTCGACCAATTTCGGCAAATAAATGATCCGTCTTATCAAAATGAAAATGATGAGCCAATTTCTCATGAGAAATGTTGGATATGCCTAATCGATGCAGTTCTTTTTCCAGAATCTCACGACCTGCTAATAAATTCTGCTCATGATCCTGTTGTTTAAACCAATGTCTTACCTTAGCTCTCGCCCTTGAAGTTTTTAAATAGCCTAACTGCGGATTTAGCCAATCTCGACTTGGTGAACCATTTTTGGTTGTCAGTACATGAACCTGCTCTCCACTTATCAGCTCATAGGTTAAGGGAACCATTTTGCCGTTCACTTTGGCTCCCCGACAGCGTGCCCCGACTTCCGTGTGAACATAAAAAGCAAAATCAAGCGGTGTTGCTCCCTGGGGCATATCAATAATCTCCCCTTCAGGGGTCATCACATAAACACGATCCTGAAATACTTCAGATTTAAAGCGATCGATAAAATCACCCGCATTTTTTTCTTCATCTCGCCATTCTAATAATTGACGCAGCCAGGCAATTTTTTGTTCATAATGACCACTTTGTTTACCTCCTTCTTTATATCGCCAATGAGCAGCCACACCATACTCTGCATGTTTATGCATATCATAGGTACGGATTTGAATTTCTAAAGTTTTACCCTGAGGCCCGACAACCGCTGTGTGAATTGATTGATAGTTATTTTCTTTTGGTGTGGCAATATAATCATCAAATTCATAAGGGATATGCTTCCAGATTGTATGGACAACCCCCAGCGCATGATAACAATCCTTTAACTGGTCAACATGAATCCTCACCGCACGCAAATCATATAGCTGATGAAACCCAAGATTTTTTCGCTGCATTTTTTTCCAAATACTATAGATATGTTTGGAACGTCCCGTTACTTCACCTTTTATATGATTTTTTTCTAAATTTTCCTGAATAATCTGGACCACTTCATCAATATATTTGTCACGGTCAACTTTGCGTTCAGCCAGCGATTTTGCAATTTTTTTATAATTATGATCATCAAGAAAACGAAAAGCCAGGTCTTCAAGTTCCCATTTCAGCTGCCAGATACCCAGACGGTTTGCTAAGGGTGCATAAATTTCTGCTGTTTCACTGGCGATAAGTTTTTGCTTCTTTGCTGAAAGAGAGCCCAGAGTTCGCATATTGTGTAATCGATCGGCTAATTTGATCATCACAACACGTACATCTTCTGCCATCGCTAATAATAATTTACGAAGGTTTTCTGCTTTTAAACCGTCTTTTTTTATTGCCCCATGAATATCAGGTTTTAAATTTGCAAAGGCTTTCATTTTTGTAACACTATCGACCAGAGTGGCTACTTCATTACCAAATTTATTTTCCAATTGGGCAAGGGTAATATCCGTATCTTCTACGACATCATGCAGGAGAGCAGCCATTAAAGAAGGTGTATCAAGATTAAGAGATAAAAGAATTTCTGCTACGGAAATAACGTGAAACACAAAAGGTTCACCAGAAGCTCGTGTTTGCCCTTGATGTGCTTCAGCGGCAAATTTAAACGCTTCATACAGACGTTCAAGATCAACATTTTCATGATTTATTTTGATTTTTTTTGCCAAAGCATTAAAACGCTCTAGCGGAGAATCATGTATAGTGGACCCCACTGTCAAGACAACACAATTAAAAAATAAGATATATAATATCCATCATCATTTCTGCTGTCATGCAGCCAGTTT
>JAHXHI010000048.1 GCA_025656775.1 gamma proteobacterium symbiont of Bathyaustriella thionipta | reverse complement strand
ATGATTTTCTCTTTCTACTCATTTTTAGGTTCCCCATTAGGTTAGCTCTTATATCTTAACCTATTGTCCAGTTTTCGGGGTCCACTATAATTACCTATACTTATTATAAGTACATGAATGTAGGGATTTTATCTAAG
Source organism: gamma proteobacterium symbiont of Bathyaustriella thionipta (assembly GCA_025656775.1). Classification (GTDB taxonomy): domain Bacteria; phylum Pseudomonadota; class Gammaproteobacteria; order GRL18; family GRL18; genus GRL18. Next base: position 7,735 of record JAHXHI010000048.1, on the reverse strand, counting down.
AAGTCAGAAGGCTGAACTATCAATATTTATTACTCACCAGATTGATTTTATTACTTATTTATCATTTGCTTAAAAAAGACCTAAGAAATACTGACATTTTGGTGTAAAATACTCGGTTTTCAAATAGCTTTAATAAGGTCTCCAGGCAATAAACATGATAGAAGTAACGGGTCTAAAATCCAGGATCAACGATATCAGTAGTCGTTCTAAACTGCTTAGGGGGTATCTTTGACTTTGATCTAAAAAAAGAGCAATTAGAAGAAGTTAATCTAGAGCTTGAATCACCTGATGTTTGGAATAATCCTGAAAATGCCCAGGCGTTGGGACAACAAAAAGTCTCTCTGGAAAAAATTGTGGGTGGTCTGGAAACCCTTTTTTCAGGATTAGAGGATATTGATGAGTTACTTGAAATGGCTCTGTCTGAAGATGATGAAGAGGCGGTCAATGACATTATTCTGGAGCTTGATGAACTTGAAAATGAAGTTGCAGAGTTAGAATTTCGTCGTATGTTTTCAGGCGAAATGGATGCCAATAATGCTTTCGTTGATATTCAATCTGGTTCAGGTGGTACAGAAGCTCAGGACTGGGCCAGTATGCTGCTTAGAATGTTTTTACGTTTCGGTGAAAAAGAAGGTTTTAAAACAGAAGTTCTGGAAGTTTCCGATGGTGATGTGGCAGGGATTAAAGGGGCGACCATTAAGTTTACCGGTGAATATGCTTTTGGTTGGTTAAGAACTGAAACGGGAGTTCATCGTCTGGTGAGAAAATCACCCTTTGATTCAGGTAATCGTCGTCATACTTCATTTGCATCTGTTTTTGCGTATCCTGAAGTGAATGATGATATTGACATTGATATTAATCCTGCAGATCTACGCATTGATACCTATCGTGCCAGTGGTGCGGGTGGTCAGCATGTTAATAAGACGGATTCAGCCATTCGTATTACCCATGAGCCGACGAATGTTGTAGTACAGTGCCAGAATGATCGATCACAACATAAAAATAAGGCTGCAGCAATGAAAATGCTTAAGGCTAAATTATATGAAGTCGAGATGCACAAACGCAATGCTGAAAAACAGGAACTGGAAGATACTAAATCGGATATTGGCTGGGGTAGTCAAATTCGTTCTTATGTGCTGGATCAATCCCGTATTAAAGATTTGCGAACAGGTCATGAATCCAGTAACACACAGGCGGTATTAGATGGTGAGCTCAGACCTTTTATTGAAGCTTCTTTGAAGTCAGACTTATAAAATGAATACTTTATAAGACTGGTCCTTAAAACCATATCTCTTAAAACCATAGTGACAATAGTGAGTAAATTGATGTCAGAATCAAAAATTGAAACAACAGAAAGTGTGGATGAAAATAAATTAATCGCACAGCGTCGGGAAAAATTAGCAAAATTACGAGAGCAGGGCAATGCCTTCCCTAACCATTTTCGCCGTGATTCTTTGTCATCTAACTTACATGCTGATTATGATCAATTAACTAAAGAAGAACTGGCAGAAAAAAATGTTCGGGTTGTCGTTGCCGGCCGTATGATGCTGCAGCGCGTTATGGGTAAAGCCAGTTTCGCCACAATCAAAGATATGTCAGGTTCTATTCAGCTTTTTCTACAGCGTGATTCTTTGCCGGAAGGCTTTTATAACGAACACTTTAAAAAGTGGGATCTGGGCGATATTATTGGTGCAGAAGGTGTTTTATTCAAAACAAAAACTGATGAGTTATCAGTACGGGTAGATAGTGTTGAACTACTGACTAAGGCCTTACGTCCCTTGCCAGAAAAGTTTAAAGGTTTATCTGATCTGGAAACTCGCTATCGTCAGCGCTACATCGATTTAATTATTAATGATGATACCCGTAAAACCTTTGCTCTGCGTTCTAATATAATTACTTATATCCGCAATTTTATGATTGAAAAAGAGTTTATGGAAGTGGAAACACCCATGATGCAGGCGATTCCCGGTGGTGCTACGGCACGTCCATTTGCGACCTATCATAATGCCCTGGATATGGAATTATTTTTACGAATTGCCCCGGAACTTTATTTGAAGCGTCTGGTGGTTGGTGGATTTGAACGAGTATTTGAAATTAACCGTAACTTTAGAAATGAAGGCTTGTCGACTCGTCATAATCCTGAATTTACCATGATTGAATTTTATCAGGCCTATGCTGACTATCATGATTTGATGGATATTACTGAAGAGATGTTACGTGGTCTTGCTGATAATGTGTTAGGCAGCCCTGTTTTTCAGTATCAGGGTTTAGAAATTGATTTTGGCAAGCCATTTTGTCGTATGACGGTTAAAGAATCAATTTTACACTTTAACCCTGAAGTGCAGCAATCTCAATTAGATGATATCGGTGAGGCGCGTCAATTAGCTGAATCTTTGGGTATTCCTTTAAAAGACAGCTATGGTCTGGGTAAAGTCCAGATAGAAATTTTTGAGAAAACGGTTGAAGATCGCTTGATGGAACCCACGTTTATTACCGCTTATCCTACTGAAGTTTCACCTCTGGCACGACGTAATAATGATGATCATTTTGTCACTGATCGTTTTGAGTTTTTTGTGGGTGGTCGTGAATTGGCTAATGGTTTCTCAGAGTTAAATGATCCTGAAGATCAGGCAGAACGTTTTAGAAAACAGGTTGAAGAGAAAGATGCTGGCGATGATGAAGCCATGCACTTTGATGAAGACTATATCACTGCACTGGAACATGGCATGCCGCCAACAGCTGGTGAAGGAATTGGTATTGATCGTCTGGTAATGCTGTTAACGGATGCACCATCAATTCGTGATGTGTTGTTATTCCCACATATGAGGACGGTAGAAAATTAAGGAAAGCGAAAAAGTACGGCTTAGCACTATTCAATTATTAACCTGTGTAGTGCTAAAAAATTAATCAAACAATTGTTGCGTTATTTCAATTTCTTCCATTACGACATCTTCAATTTCAACCACTTCTGAATCCCCGGCGAGGCCAAGCTTACAAAAAGAGGGGACGGTATTCCAGTCAATTTGAGCATCAGGATGATTTGTACCAGCAAGATTTTGTAATTTGGCTACAATAACCACATCAACATAATCAATATTTTCGCTATCATAATTATAATTGCTGTGTTCATTCGCAACAATACTGAGATCGTCAGGAAAATTCCAGCTCTTCATAATAGAGGTACCAATAGGACCTGATAAACGTTCTATAAGGGAGGAAAATATTTCTTCATCATGCATCAGTGCTGGAATTTCTTCTGCACGAGTGATAATCGGTAAAGCACCAATATTATGTACTAAACCAGCCAGCATGGCTTGATCAGGTTTTAGTTTTGTAAAATGACTGGCCATAGCAGAAGCTATTGATGCAACCTGAGTACTTTGTGTCCAGATCTCATGCATATATTTTTTGGTTAAAGGATTACTGGCCTTAAAAATTTGCTTCATGGCCATTGAGGTGACCATTGACTTAACCAGTGCATGTCCCATGCGTGTAATGGCTTGTTCAACGGTATCAGTTTTTTGTGAACCTCTTAATAAGGGGCTGTTTGCAACCTGAATCATACGAGCAGAAATGGCTGGATCCAGGGCGATTACATCGGCAATTTGTTTTGCACTGGCATCTTCATCAGCCACTGCATCACGCACTTTCAATGCCACTTCAGGCATGGTGGGCAAAACTAATTTCTGTTTGTCCAGATCATCCAATAATGCAATATAAAACTTGTCTTCAAGAACTTTATTACTCAAAAGGAACCCTTTATCTGTTTTTAATGGTTAACTTATTTATATCACATAGACAGTTAATTACAATAAAAATATAGGATGAATTCAAGTAAGTTTTGCTATGGATCACTCTTCTATTTCAAGCGAATAAGGAATATCCTGAAGTGTTAATTTAATCGCTAGAGCGTCATCAAGAAATACATCATTTTTTTCGACTGCATCGGTGGTAATGACCGCCAGCAGATCAATACCCCCACCAGGAGAAATTTGGGCATCGACGATATTGCCTGAACCCTGACCGCTTTTTGATGTTGCAGAATAGAGTGCATCACCGGGAAGGGGAAGTTTCTCTGTAGCACAGTGTGCTCGATACATTCTACGTTTTAATGTGCCAAGATACTGCATTCGTGCCACAATTTCCTGTCCCGTATAGCAGCCTTTTTTAAAATTAATACCATCAAGCGCTTGAAGATTTAACATTTGTGGAATAAATGCTTCTTTGGATGAAGCAAACACATTAGGTATGCCCGCGTGAATATCAATAAGCTTCCAATGTGCTGTATTTAAAAGTTGAGCGTTGGTTTGTAACGATTCCCATAATGACTGTATCGTATCAGTGCTGCCGACACATTCAAATCTGGGCTTGTCACCGTGTAGTCGTATTAACTGCATGCCATTATGCTGGGTGACTTTATTCACTTCATCAGGTATGGTGAAGCCGTTTTCTACAAGATAAGCTTCAGCTTTATTACCATACACTCCTATCTTTACTTGACTGTCACTGACATCAATCAGTTCCACTTTACTCATCATAACAAACATTTTAAGACGTTTGAGTGTTTCTTCAAGCAGTGGAAAGGGGAGTTGTAGATAGAGCTTTTCATTATCTGAAAAAATAGAAAACAGTGCTTTCAAACGACCTTTAGGCGTACACAAACCACTCAATTGAGAAATATTTGCTGTTATTTCATTAATATCATTGGTTAATTGCCCCTGCAAAAAAGTTTTATAGTCATCACCGCTGACCTCAATAACGCCGAGCCATGATAAATCAGTAATAAAAAGATCGCCTTCAAATGATGCGTTTCCCTGGGGTGTTGTCGAAGTCTTGATAGTGTCAACAGAAGATGAGGGGAATGAGACTTCTCTTTCAGCGTTAAAAGAGGCGCCATTCTGGCTAAGAAAGCTGGACCAATTATTTGACATGATTTTAATCTACTTTTGTTTAAGTTATTTGCTATAACTATATAATGCCGATGACCTGAAGAATCAAGATAAAGATAACGATAACGTATTGATTTATTAACGCCTGTAAATCCGCTATTATTTGATTTTCTTTCATGATTAAAAGAAGAGGATTATTATGGACTTAAGGAAATTGTCCGCACACGCGAAAAATTTACCTGCCAGTGGTTTAACGCTTGAGTTAAAAAGAGTGCCTTCTTTTATCATTGCTGTCTATCTGTTATTTGGTTTATTAATAGTGACAGCGTGTTATATCTCTCTACCCAATTTTGGATTGTTTTTGTGCACGATACTTGTCATTGTTGCTTATGGTCAGTTTATACTGAGAAAAAGTCTTCTAAGAAAGCATCAAACTGCAATTAAATATCTGGTTTTTACTGAACTGGGATGGTGTTATGTGCAGCTTAATAATGACAAAATTTTTAAAGCTGATATTGATGTTGATAGTATTCTTACAGAACATTTAATCATATTAAACTTCAATGAACATTCAGCTGTTTCAATATTCTCATCGATTTTCAATCATTATTCTGTTCTTTTAACCGCAAGTGAACTGGGTGATGAAAATTTTAGAAAAGTAAAGCGGCATCTGCGCTTAATCAACTTTTCTAAAAAATGAACGGAGATCAGCCGAGTCGTCGGTAATAATGAGTTAATAATAAATTCTCTGTTTTAAAGACAATGTATATCTTCTAGTGTTGTTGATAATTTTTCGGCTTTAGAATCGTGTCATTTAGAAATTTATTATCATCCTTATAAGGATAATCCAAAGTATAGTGCAGACCACGACTTTCTTTACGTTTCATAGCGCTATTAATAATGAGTTCAGCCACGATTGCCAGGTTTCTTAATTCAATTAAATCACTATTGATTAAATATTGTCGGTAGTAATCATCAATTTCACGCTGTAAAAGCTGTACCCGCTGTTTCGCCAGTAAAAGTCGCTTGTTTTTTCTGACAATGCCGACGTAGTTCCACATAAAACGACGCAATTCATCCCAGTTGTGAGTCACTACAACACCTTCCTCAGAACCTGTTACACGACTGTCATCCCAGGGGGGGAGTTGTGGTTCACATTGATATTGACGGAGTTGGCTCTTAATTTTATCTGCTGCTGCTTTGGCAAAGACTAAACATTCAAGCAGGGAGTTGCTGGCCATGCGGTTAGCGCCATGCAAACCGGTAAAGGCAGTTTCTCCAATGGCAAATAAGTTTTCAAGATCAGTCTGACCATCAAGATTGGTCATTATTCCGCCACAAGTATAGTGGGCAGCCGGTACTACAGGAATCGGTTCGCTGGTAATATCAATGCCAAAGGTGAGGCAGCGTTGGTAGATAGTTGGAAAATGGTCCTTAATAAATTCAGCAGGTTTATGAGAAATATCAAGATAAACATAATCTGAACCAGTCCGCTTCATTTCATAATCGATTGCCTGAGCAACAATGTCTCTGGGAGCAAGTTCTTCGCGCTCATCGAATTTATGCATAAAAGGTGTGCCGTTAATTAGCTTGAGCTTAGCGCCTTCACCGCGTAATGCCTCTGAAATTAAAAAAGATTTTGCTTTAGGATGATAGAGACAGGTTGGATGAAATTGATTAAATTCCATATTTGCAATACGACAACCTGCACGCCATGCCATGGCAATACCATCGCCGGTAGAACTGTCAGGATTACTGGTGTATAAATACACTTTACTTGCTCCACCTGTAGCCAGTACGGTAATTTTGGCTGGTACTTCAATAACCTGATTGCTATGAGTATCTAGTAAATAAATACCAACACATTGCCTGGTATTATGAGGGGATAAGATGAGATCAACTGCAAGATGGTGTTCAAATAACTTGATATTAGGTTTCTTTTTTACCTGGGATAGTAAACCTTCTGAGAGTGCTTTTCCTGTGGCATCAGCTGCATGTATTACTCTGCGTTGGCTATGACCGCCTTCGCGTGTCAGATGATACTCATCACTTTTATCTTCGCGAGAAAAATCAACCCCTTTATCAATCACCCATTGAATCGCTTCTTTACCGCGTTCAATGGTAAACTCGACACTATCCAGATGGCATAAACCTGCACCTGCATTTAAAGTGTCATTAATATGAGAGGCGATAGTATCATTATTCTCATCTAATACCGCTGCAATTCCGCCCTGAGCATAGAGTGTTGAACCCTCAAGGATTGGACCTTTTGATATCAGTGCTATTTGCGGAACATCATCCGAGTCAGTTTTAGCTTGAATTTGTTCAGATAACTCAAGTGCTAATGTCAGTCCAGATGCACCTGTACCTACAATGATTATGTCGAAACACTCAGTATTCATAACATTCTTAGTAAAATTAATTTATAGATATTATGCGCAATTAAGACAAGTAAACCTACTGTACTAAAGTAATAACCATTTTTTTTATAAAATTTAATAAAATGCCTGATATCAATGAACTTTCTATAGGTGTTTTTGTCTTAAAACTCATGAAGGAAAGTTTTTTCATTTGTGACCATCGTTGATGATTTAACAGCCTTGAGCCAACAAAAAATTGTATAACATAAATTTTAGTAGCATTAATTTTGTTTGTTGAATTTTTTGTGACTTAGAAGTTTGCTTAATAAATAAGTTTTCGAACTTTTAATAGAATATAAAGCTGTTTTTTTTCATTGCTTATTTTATGTTAGTATAAGAGTAACTATTCAGCATGATTTTTAATCTCAGATAAAATCAGGTAACTTTTTATCAAATAACAATTCCAATGCAAGACTTGAACTTACA